>JBPEXU010000033.1:0-10554 GCA_052031225.1 Marinobacter sp.
CGGACGATGATGCCCATGGATTTCGGCACCTGGACGCCGTTCATCGCTTCCTTGAGCTGTGCCCGTTCCTCGCCTTCGATGCGGCGGGAGATGCCGCCTGCCCGGGGGTTGTTCGGCATCAGCACCAGGTAGCGGCCGGCCAGCGAGATGAAGGTGGTCAGGGCGGCGCCCTTGTTGCCGCGTTCTTCCTTGTCGACCTGGACAATCACTTCCTGGCCTTCGGAGACCACGTCTTTGATGTTGATCTTGCCTTCGATCTGGCCGGGCGACTTCTTGAAGTACTCTTTGGAGATTTCCTTCAGCGGCAGAAAGCCATGGCGTTCGGCGCCAAAATCGACAAATGCGGCTTCCAGACTGGGTTCTACGCGGGTGATGCGGCCTTTGTAGATGTTGGCTTTTTTCTGCTCGCGGGAGCTGGATTCGATATCGAGATCAAACAGACGCTGGCCGTCGACCAGGGCTACGCGCAACTCTTCGGGATGAGTTGCATTGATGAGCATTCTTTTCATGGAGAACAAAGGTTCCTGTCATTTGGTTGTGACAGAAAACCGGGGGGTCGCATCTGCGAAGCGGGATGTGCGTGCCGCGACCTGGTAATAACTACAACCAAGCAGGCCGGCGGCCAGACCGGATCAGATCCTTATGGGATGTAAATCCGTGGGTTCAATACCACCGCCGACAGTCCGGCTGCCTGTTGGCAGGGAGAGGTCGTGTAAGGTGAGTGTCTGTTGACGCATGTAATCCGTTTCAGGTTCACACAGGTCCTGGGTCTCACGTCGTGTTGATATGCTGGACGGCCCGGCCTTGCGTGGCAATGATTCTTCGCGATGTCGCCCGACGGTTTCCCGTGCGGTTTTCGTCTTCCGGCTCATTGGGCAGCCTGCATGGGGTCTGCGTGGATATCCGGAAGCATTTCGTCCGCCGTTCACGGCTCGTAATCGGGTGTTCGGCGTTCAAACTCTTAAATAGTGTCGGTATACTCCTGCCGCTCCGGCTTCTGGTCGTATCACCAGGCCGTAGACAAACGGCTGAGTACGCCGGAATATAACAGTATTGAGGCGCCTGTTCAATCATCCAGTGCGCTGCCAGCTCAAGGGGATTCATGTCTCGCAAACCGGTTTCTGATCGGCTGTCTCGAAAAGCGTCTTCACCCCGGACATCCGCCCGGCGCACTACCGGTGCCGGGCGTCCCGCGCCGTCGTCCGAGGCGGCGGGAGAGGTGCGTCAGGGGGTTCAGCATGTGGTCGTTGACGAGCATAACGAGGGTCAACGCGTCGATAACTTCCTGATGTCCCAGCTCAAGGGGGTGCCCCGTAGCATTGTTTATCGCATTGTCCGGAAGGGCGAGGTGCGGGTGAACAAGGGGCGGGTCCGGCCCGATACCCGGCTGCGGGCGGGAGATCAGGTCCGGATACCGCCGATTGTGCGTCAAGAAAAGGCGGCTGGCGCGAAGCCGGGTCGCCGTGTCCAGGCGGTGATGGAGGCGGCGATTGTTTACGAGAACGATCAATTGCTGGTGGTCAACAAACCGGCTGGTATTGCCGTTCACGGTGGCAGCGGGCTGAGCTTTGGTCTGATCGAGGTGCTGCGGGCGGCGCGGCCAGAGAGCCGGTTTCTGGAGTTGGTGCATCGCCTGGACCGGGATACCTCTGGGCTGGTAATGGTGGCGAAAAAGCGTTCCGCGCTCCGATACCTGCAGGACGAGCTTCGGCAAAAGCGCATTAAGAAGATTTACCATGCGCTGGTGGAGGGGAAGTGGCCAGAGCGGCTGGCTCGGGTGGACGTGCCTTTGCAGCGCTACGAAATGCCCAACGGTGAGCGCCGGGTGCGGGTAGACGAAGCGGGTAAGGCGTCGCTGACGCTGTATCGCTGCATCGAGCGTTATCAGGGCTATACCCTGGTGGAGGCGTCGCCGGTAACCGGGCGGACCCATCAGATTCGGGTGCACAGTGCCTGGGCGGGGCATCCGATCGCCGGCGACGACAAGTATATGGACGATGCGGCCCTGAAAGCGTTCCGGGCCGTTGGTGGCCATCGGCTGATGCTCCATGCCCGGACGCTGGAGTTCCGGCTGCCGGATTCGGGGGCGCCGGTTCGGTTGGAGGCGCCCTACGACGACGCCTTTGGTGCTGTGCTTCAGGCACTCGGGGCGAGAGTGGCAGGATCGGAATGATGAATGTAAAGATCGTGATTTTTGACTGGGACGGAACCATTGTCGATTCCGTCGACCACATTGCCGACAGTCTTCATCAGGCGGCGACGGAGCTCGGGTACCCGGCACGGGCGCGTGAGGCCTACCGGGACATTATTGGTCTTGGCATGGTCGAGGCACTGGAGCGGTTGTATCCCGGCATTACCCGGGAAGAAATGCAAAGCATCCGGGAGCGTTACGCCGGGTATTTTTTCAGCAAGCTGACCACGCCGCAGAATGTTTTTCCGGGTATGGCCGAGCTGCTGGCGGACCTGCGGGAAGCTGGGCGCGGGTGTTCGGTGGCGACCGGCAAAAGCCGCAGGGGGCTCGACAGCGCTCTGGTCACCAGCGGTCTGGGCGACCATTTCGACATCACCCGCTGTGCCGATGAAACCCGCTCCAAGCCGGACCCCGCGATGCTCCGGGAAATCCTCGAGTTCTACGACGTCCGCCCGGCGGAAGCGGTGATGATTGGTGACACCCGTTACGACCTTGAGATGGCTCAACGAATCGGCATGCCTTCCATTGGTGTGGAGTGGGGGGTGCACAAGCGGGATGTGTTGGGTGACTACGATCCCCATGCAGTTGTAGATACGGTGTCTGACCTACGTCAGGTACTCGGGTTGTAAGCGGGCAGTTTATCTGCCCTGGACAGATTGCCAACAGGATGTAGCTATGAGCGATTGGGAAAGCGACAAGACGCCCGGCTGGGGTGATGAGCCGGAGCCGAAGTCCGTGGAAAAGCCGCGGCTGGGTCGAAAAGCGCCCGCCATGCCTCCGGAGAGCGGGCGTGACTGGAAGCTGATCGAAAAGCTGGTGATGTCGCTGCAGGCGGAACAGCGTCGGAGTCGTCGCTGGGGCATCTTTTTCAAGTTACTGACCTTTGCCTACCTGTTTGCGCTGCTGTTCATCATCCGCTTCCCGGTGAGCGACACCCTGGATGCCGCTGCCGGGCGGCACACCGCGCTCGTCGATATTCAGGGCCCGATTGCCGCCGACGAGCTTGCCAGTGCCGACAATATTGTCGGTTCCCTGCGCTCGGCGTTCGAAGATGAAAATGCGGCCGCGGTGGTGCTCAGGATCAACAGTCCGGGCGGGAGCCCGGTCCAGGCCGGCTACGTCTACGACGAAATTCGTCGCCTCCGCGCAGAGAATCCTGAGAAAAAAGTGTACGCCGTCATTTCCGATATCGGTGCGTCCGGGGCTTACTACATTGCCGCTGCGGCCGATGAGATTTACGCCAATCGCGCCAGCCTGGTCGGCTCCATTGGTGTGGTGGCTGGTGGTTTCGGGTTTACCGAGGCCATGGACAAAATCGGGATTGACCGGCGCTTGTACACGGCCGGTGAAAACAAAGCCTTTCTGGATCCGTTCTCACCGGAAAACAGCGAAGAGGTGCAGTTCTGGCAATCGGTTCTGGAAACCACTCATGCCCAATTCATTGAGGCTGTGAAGGCGGGGCGGGGTGACCGGCTCGTTGACGATGAGCGCCTGTTCAGCGGTCTGGTCTGGAGTGGCGAGCAGGCGCTGGAGCTGGGGCTGATCGATGGTCTGGGCAGTGCCTCTTTTGTCGCCCGGGAAGTGGTGGGCGAAGAAGAGCTGGTGGACTACAGTCGCCGCAAGTCGCCGTTGCAGGATATTGTCGATCAGCTTGGGGTCGCCGTTGGTGCGGGGCTGGCCGGCCAGCTGCTGGAGGCCCGCTGGCAATTGCGTTGACCCGGCTGGTCAGCTTGAGGCCAGGAGCGGGTTTCGGCCCCAGCGGATCAGCATCTGATTCAGGGCGATCAGCGGTAGGCCGATCAGGCTGTTCGGGTCCCGCCCGTCCAGGCGTTCAAACAGGGTGATACCGAGACCTTCCATTTTAAAGCTGCCCGCACAGTCGAACGGTTGCTCACGTTCCAGGTAAGCGTTGATCTCGGCGCCCGACAGCTGCCGGAAGTGCACCCGGTAGGGCTCGCTGGTGCTCTGGCACTGGCCGCTGTCGGCGTCCAGCAGACACAGGCCGGTGATGAACAGCACGCAGTGGCCGCTGCTGAGTTCGAGCTGCTGTCGGGCCTGGTCGTGGCTGCCGGGTTTGTGCAGGAGGGTGCCATCCGGCAGGCAGGCAACCTGATCGGAGCCAATGATCCAGTGTCCCGGGTGCGCCGGCGCCAGGGCTTGGGCTTTTGCGCTGGCAAGTCGTACCGCCAGGTCGTGGGCGGTTTCATGGGGCTCTGGCGTTTCATCGACGTTGGGTGAGGCGGTCTCGAAGGGCAGGCCGAGCCGTTCGAGCAGCGCTTTGCGGTAGGGTGAGGAAGAGGCCAGTAACAGTGGTTTGGTCATCGAAGCTCCCCGGGTCGCTCAGGTTGGCACAGCGGTATTGTTCCGAAGGTTGTCGTAGATTACCACTACCGACCGCCGGATCAGCCCTGAAAACGCCACGAAGTCTTTGACAGTCGCGGGCGGCGCCCCTAAAATTGCGCGCCTATGTCAAAAGCGTCCGATTCCGAATTGCCGAAATCCGTCGATCCGTACCGGTTGGCGGAGCAGAACAGTGCGCTGGAGGGAGTGATTCCTCTCAGCGGAATGTCGCGTTTTCAGGGGGCGATTCGGGGGTATGAGGAAGGTGCCGTGTGTCGTGTCTCGCTGTCCTTCGGGATGGATGACGAACGCCGCCGCATCGTTTCCGGCGAGCTCGAAGCACCGGTGAAGCTGGAGTGCCAGCGTTGCCTTACCACCATGGCGACGACGCTGGTGTCCCGGTTCAGCCTGGGGTTGGTGACAACCGACGAGCAGGCGCAGAGGCTGCCCAAGGATCTTGAGCCGTTTCTGACCGATGACTTCAGTGCGGATCTCTGGAGCCTGGTTGAGGACGAGCTGCTACTGGTGTTGCCGCCGTTTCCGCTTCACGACCGGAATGAGTGTCCGGCCCGGGATGATCTGGAGGCTTACGAGCCGGACGGTACCCGGGGGCTGCAGGAAACACCCCGGAAAGAGAATCCGTTCAGCGTGCTGGCGGATCTCAAAAAGACGAAACATTAGCCGGGCGCGGTCTCCGATCCGGGAGTCGGCGCATTTACACGAACACACGTTATATACGTTTAACAGGTCAGGAGCATAATCATGGCTGTACAGCAAAACCGTAAGACCCGTTCCAAGCGTGGCATGCGCCGTTCACACGACGCCCTGAGCGCCGCGACTCTGTCCACCGACGCCACCACGGGTGAGGTTCATCGCCGTCATCACGTGTCCCCGGACGGTTTCTACCGCGGCAAGCAGGTTATTGAAGCGCGCGACGAGTAATCCGTTGCGCTCAGGCACTGCCCAGTGTCGGATAGCCGAACGGTGAAACCGGTCACCATCGCGATTGACGCTATGAGCGGCGATCGCGGGCCCTCGGTGGTGGTGTCCGCGGCACTGGAAGCGGTGCGAGAAAACGAAGCCTTGAGTCTCATTCTGGTGGGAATCCGGAGTGAGCTTGAGGCTTTGTTGCGTGAGGGCCACCCCCGAATTCAGGTGGTCGAGGCGGCGGATGTGGTGCGGATGAACGAGCGCCCGTCCCACGCGCTTCGGCACAAGCGCAATTCCTCCATGGCGGTGGCGCTCGGCCTGGTTCGCGACGGCGACGCCCAGGGCTGCGTCAGTGCCGGTAACACCGGGGCGCTGATGGCGTTCGGGCGTTCCATCATTCGCATGTACCCCGGCATTGAGCGTCCGGCGATTGCCAAACTCATTCCCTCTCTGCGTGGCCGGTGTCACGTTCTTGATCTGGGCGCCAACGTCGATTCCACGGCGGAAAACCTCTACCAGTATGCGTTGATGGGCTCCTTGATGGCCTCCGCAATCTGCGATCAGCCTGAGCCACGGGTGGCACTGCTGAACGTAGGTGAAGAGGAGATCAAGGGCAACGAGCAGGTTCGCCTGGCGTCCCATTTGCTGGCCCAGTGCGACACCATCAACTACATCGGATATGTCGAAGGCAGCGACTTGTTTCGCAACGTGGCGGACGTTGTGGTGTGTGACGGTTTTGTGGGCAACATCGCGCTCAAAACCGGTGAGGGTGTGGCTGGCCTGCTCATCGAATTGATGGAGCAGGCCTTTACCCGCAATTTGTACGGGCGTTTTGTCGGCCTTTTGGCGCGCCCCATCATTGGTCGCTTGTTGCGGCTTATGGATCCATCCCGCCATAACGGTGCCAGCCTGCTGGGTCTGCAGGGGGTGGTGGTGAAAAGCCACGGCAACGCCAATGAGCGAGCCATGCTGGCCGCGATCCGACAAGCCATCCGGGAAGTCGAATTGGAAGTGCCGCGCCGGATCAACGAGCGGCTGGATGATCTGATGCTCTAGGGGTGAGACTAAAGTCTGCCCCCGTTTCCCCGTGCAATCCCGGATAATTGGCCTAACTTGTACTATTGGCTAATCTCCCGAAACCCCTCAGAAACGATAAGATTCGCCCTATGAAATCTGCTTTTATTTTTCCCGGTCAAGGGTCTCAGTCCGTCGGCATGCTGAGCGAGGCTGCCGAGCACTGGCCTATCGTCAATAAAACGTTCGCGGAAGCCTCCGACGCGCTTGGGTACGATCTCTGGCAACTCTGTCAGAACGGCCCGGAGCAGGAGCTGAACCAGACCATGGTGACTCAGCCCGCTTTGCTGACGGCCAGCGTCGCGCTCTGGCGTCAGTGGATGGTCGCCGAAGGGCCTCGCCCCGATTTCGTCGCCGGTCACAGTCTGGGGGAGTACAGCGCGCTGGTTGCCGCCGAAAGTCTGACCTTTATGGAAGCCGTGAAGCTGGTACAGCTGCGTGGCGAACTGATGCAGCAGGCGGTACCGGCGGGCGAAGGCAAGATGGCCGCCATCCTCGGGCTTGAAGACGACGAGGTGATTGCCGCCTGTGAAGATGCCGCCGAGGGTGATGTGGTTGCGGCGGTCAATTTCAACGCCCCCGGTCAGGTGGTGATCGCGGGCGCTGCGGCTGCGGTCGAGCGCGCCATTGAAGCCTGCAAGGATAAGGGCGCCCGCAAGGCTATGCCTCTGCCGGTCAGCGTGCCGTCGCACTGCGCACTGATGAAAGGGGCGGCGCAGGAGCTTGGCAAGGCGCTGGAGGATGTTCGCTTTAACGACGCTGTCATTCCCGTTGTCCAGAATGTCAATGCGGTTGCCGAGACCGACGCCGCCCGGCTGAAAGAAAATCTGCTCAAGCAGCTTTATTCGCCGGTGCGCTGGACCGATTCCGTGCGTTATCTGGTGTCTGAGGGTGTTCAGGCGGCCGTTGAGTGCGGCACCGGTAAGGTTCTGGCTGGTCTTGCCAAGCGGATTGATCGGAGTCTGAGCGTCTACGGCATCGAAAATCCCGAATCGCTGGAGAAAGCCAAGGCGGCTTTCGCTCAGTCCTAATTCAAGGAGTCCTGCATGTCACTGGAAGGTAAAGTTGCCCTCGTCACCGGCGCTACCCGCGGAATCGGTAAAGCGGTTGCTCTGGCGCTCGCCAAGCAGGGTGCCGAAGTCGTGGGCACCGCCACCACCGCCGAGGGCGCGGAAGCCATTTCCGCAGCGCTGGCGGGCGCGGGCCTGAAAGGTTACGGGATCGTCATGAACGTGGCGGACCCGGACAGTATTGAGGCTGGCCTTAAAACCCTGACGGAAAAATCCGGCGCGCCGCTGATTCTGGTCAACAACGCCGGTATTACCCGTGATAATCTGCTCATGCGTCTGAAAGACGACGACTGGACCTCGGTGCTGGAAACCAACCTGTCCAGCGTGTACCGGACCAGCAAGGCGGTGTTGCGCGGCATGGCCAAGGCGCGCTGGGGTCGGATTATCAATATCAGCTCGGTCGTGGCCGGGATGGGTAACCCGGGGCAGGGCAATTACTGCGCGGCCAAGGCCGGCGTCGAGGGGTTCACCCGCAGCCTCGCCAAGGAGATGTCGAACCGGGGGATTACCGCCAACTGCGTGGCACCGGGCTTTATCGACACCGATATGACCAAAAAACTGGACGACAAGCAGCGCGAAGCTATGCTGGAAATCATACCGGCGGGTCGTCTGGGAGAGCCGGAAGAGGTGGCGGCGGTGGTGGCGTTTCTCGCTTCCGATGCCGCCGGCTACATCACCGGTGAAACCATTCACGTGAATGGTGGCATGTACATGGGATAGGTTCCGACCCCGGGACCTGTGCGCAAGCCCTTGTCGCACAACATGTTTGACTGAACCCCTGCTTGTTTGCGGGTAGGGTTTAAACTAAACTGGCAGCACCAAAGTTGCTTGGTTGACACACAAAGTGAGGACATTATGAGTACAGTTGAAGAGCGCGTGAAGAAGATCGTTTGTGAACAGTTGGGCGTAAAAGAGTCCGAAGTTCAGAACACATCTTCTTTTGTAGAGGATCTTGGCGCTGACTCACTGGACACTGTTGAGCTGGTTATGGCCCTGGAAGAGGAATTCGAGACCGAGATTCCTGACGAAGAAGCCGAGAAGCTGAGCACTGTGCAGGACGCGATCGACTACATCGTCGCGCACACCTGATACTCCGCGTTAGTAAGCCAGGCAAAAGCCGTCCTTGTGCAATATCGGGGGACGGCTTTTTTATTGGCTGAAAATCCGTTTCAATCGGCATGTTTGGGTTTTTCGATAGGTTCAGGTGTAACGGGATATGAGTAAACGACGGGTAGTGATCACTGGCATGGGCATGTTGTCACCGCTGGGCAACGACGTGCAGACCTCCTGGGAAGGCATCAAGGCCGGGCGCAGTGGCATCGGTATGATCGACCGTTTCGACGCCTCCGAGTACAACACCCGTATTGGCGGTGCGGTAAAGGGGCTGGATCTGGCGCAGTACCTCGCCCCGAAAGACGCCCGCAAACTGGATGCGTTTATTCACTACGGTCTGGTCGCCGCCCAGCAGGCGGTGGAGCAGAGCGGGCTGGAAGACTACTCCGGGCTTGATCGTGACCGTGTCGGTGTGGCCATTGGTTCCGGCATCGGCGGCCTGGAGTTCATCGAGAAGAACGTGATCCAGCTGGAAAAGGCGGGCCATCGCAAGGTGTCGCCGTTTTTCGTTCCGGCCTCGGTCATCAACATGATTTCCGGCAATGTCGCAATCCGATTCGGTTATCGCGGGCCAAACATCGCCATTGTCACCGCCTGTACCACCGGCACCCACAACATCGGCTATGCCGCCCGGACCATCGCCTACGGCGATGCCGATGTCATGTTGGCGGGTGGCTCCGAGATGGCGACTACCCGGACGGGCGTCGCCGCGTTTTCCGCGGCCCGGGCCTTGTCGACCCGTAACGACGAGCCGGAAAAGGCGAGCCGGCCCTGGGACCGGGATCGCGACGGTTTTGTGCTCAGTGACGGGGCCGGCGTGCTGGTGCTCGAATCGCTGGAGCACGCCCGCAAGCGTGGCGCCACCATCTATGGCGAAGTGGTCGGCTTTGGGATGAGCGACGATGCCCACCACATCACCGCGCCGCCCGAGTCTGGCGAGGGCGCGGCGCGCTCTATGCAGAATGCCCTGCGCGATGCCGGTCTCCAGCCCGAAGACATCGACTACATCAACGCCCACGGCACCTCCACCAAAGTGGGCGACGTCGCCGAAGTGAAAGCGGTTAAAAGCGTATTCGGTGGCCACGCCGAGAAACTTGCGATCAGCAGCACCAAATCGATGACCGGCCACCTGCTTGGTGCGGCGGGCGCGGTCGAGGCCATCTTCTCGCTGTTGGCGGTGGCAGAGGGGGTGCTGCCACCGACCATCAACCTCGACCATCCGGAAGAGGGCTGTGATCTGGACTTTGTCCCCCATCACAGCCGCCAGGCCGACGTGCGGGTGGCGCTGTCCAATTCCTTCGGGTTTGGGGGGACCAACGGTACCTTGATCGTGCGCCGATTCGAGGACTGATTGCGTCGTGGTGCGCGTCTTTCTGGCTGAGGAGGCCGGCCCGCTGGCTTCCGATCGCGGGCTGGCCTATGGGGACGGCCTGTTCGAGACCATTCGCATGCAGGGGCGACAGGGCACGCTGCTGTCCCGGCATGTGGCACGGCTGGTTCAGGATGCCGGCAGACTTGGCATCTCCGTCAGCCGGACCGCGGTGCTGGATGCGTTTCGTCAAGGTGTTGCCCGCTTTGCCACCGACTTCGGTGACCAACCCTGGGTTCTTAAGCTGGTGCTGACCCGGGGCGGCGGCGGTCGGGGCTACCGGCCGGACCCCAAGGTGGCTCCGCACATGATCGTTGTCGCCAGTCCGGCACCTGAGGTGCCTC
The DNA here is from genome assembly GCA_052031225.1 of Marinobacter sp. Lineage (GTDB taxonomy): Bacteria > Pseudomonadota > Gammaproteobacteria > Pseudomonadales > Oleiphilaceae > Marinobacter. The sequence continues at coordinate 10,432 of JBPEXU010000033.1, forward strand.
CTGAAAACGGTGTGGCGGTCGACTTTTCCAGCGTACCGCTGACGGTGAATCCGCTCCTGGCGGGCATAAAATCCCTGAACCGGCTGGAACAGGTGCTGGCGGCCCGGGCGCTTCAGGGTGATC
>JBPEXU010000330.1:0-2115 GCA_052031225.1 Marinobacter sp.
CGGCGGATTCGCCGTTTATGGCGGCACTGTCGGAAGCGCTGGACGCGGAAGGCATCGCCAACCTCCGGTTTGAGTTCGAGTACATGCAAAAACGCCGGGCCGATGGGAAAAAGCGGCCCCCGGATCGCCAGCCGAAACTCCTGGCCAGCTTTGCCGAGGTGGTCGATCAGGTCAAAGACCATTTTGGCCGCGAATGCCGGCTGTTGGTCGGTGGCAAGTCCATGGGTGGGCGCATGGCGTCAATCCTGGCCAGTGAACGGTCGGAGTTGGCTGGGGTGGTGTGCTATGGCTATCCGTTTCACCCGCCGGGTAAGCCTGATCGGTGGCGGACGGATCACTTTCCGTCGATTCGGTGCCCACTGTTGATCGTGCAGGGCACCCGGGACCCGTTCGGTAAGCCGGAGGAGCTGGCCGGGCACCGTCAGAGCCTGGAACCGGCCCGGCTGGTGTGGCTAGACGGCGGCAATCACGACTTCCTGCCACCGGCCCGACAGGCCGAGAGCCAGGACGATCTGATCCGTCAGGCGGCCAGAGAGACACGCGCGTTCATCGAGGAGCTCAGTTGACCGTTGCGGGGGCGGCGATCACCGTGCGATCGCGACCTTCCGCTTTGGCGCGATAGAGGGCCTCGTCGGCGCGCTGGAACCACTCGTCCTGGTCTTCGTCCGCCGCCAGTTCCGCCACCCCTGCGCTCAGCGTCAGCGTCAATTTTTCGCCCGCGGGGCTTTCGAGTTCGGTCTCCCGGAGTTCGGCCAGGATTTCATCGCACAGTGCGCGCGCGCCGTCGGCATGGGTCCCCGGCAGTATCAGGGCGAATTCCTCTCCGCCAAAACGGACGGCAACGTCCCTTGGGCGCTTGACGTGCCGGTTCAGTACCTGGGCGATGCGTTGCAGGCAGACGTCGCCGAAGGCATGTCCCCAGGTGTCATTGATCGATTTAAAGCGGTCGGCGTCGATCAGCGCAATCGATAGTGAATTACCGGTCCGGCGGGCTTCGGCACACAGCTCGGGCACTATGTTGTCCAGATGGCGGCGGTTGTAGAGTCCGGTCAGCGGGTCGTTGACGCTCAGGGCCGCCAGTTTGCGGTTGGCTTTCTCCAGCTCGCGCATGGTGCTGCGCAGCTGTGAGGTACGCTCGTGGACCTTGAACTCCAGTTCCGTGCGCGCCTGGTGCTCAACATCGAGCAGTTTCTGGTTCAGCAGTCGCCAGCGCTGAACCATGGCGTAGTTCAGTAGCACCACCTGGCCGCCGATGGCGCCCTGCATCAGGGCCTCGTGGGCGAGGAAGTCGGCAAGGTAGCCAAACGCGGCAAGGGCATAGATCAGGCCGCCGATCAGCATCACCAGCCACGCCAGCAAATACCAGATTGCAGGCTGGTAGCCCTGGCGCCAGCGGATGCCGGCGATCGTGAACAGGCCGCCAATCACCGTCAGCGCCAGAACCGTGTTCAGCAGGATGGTTTTGCTGTAGGGCAGGACAAAGGTCAGTGCGATAAAGCCGACGGACACCCAGGCCTGGTTTTTCAGGTAGCGATCGGCGCGGGAGCCGGGATGGGTTTCAAGAAAGGCGCGCCCGAACAGGGTCATCGCCAGGGCGCAGAGACTCAGGGTCAGCGGAATGGAGGTGTTGGTGAGTTCGGTACCACCGGGCCAGAAAAACTGATTGGCGAAGCCCCCCATGGCGAACAAAAACATGCCCATCGCCCCCGTGTAGAAGGCGTTGTAGAAGTAATAGACGGTGCCGGAGCTGGCGAACAGCAGCAGGTTAAAGACACCCAGTACCAGCAGGACGCCGTAGAACAGGCCGTGGGTCAGGGTCAGTCGATTGCTGGAGGCAATCAGCTCTTCGGGCGTCTCGAGGGCCAGCGGGACATTGAGCGCGCCGCTGCTGTGTATACGGATGGTGATTTCTGTTTTTTCCCCCCCGTGCAGGGTTATCGGAAGGAGAAAATACCGATAGTCTATGCCGCGCGAGTCAAAGGGAAACAGATCGCCGGTTTCGATGTGGGTCGAGGTGCCGCTCTCGCGTCGGGACCAGAAGGTCACCTCATCGAGCAGCGGATAATTCAGTTTCAGATACCACAGCCGTTGCTCGGGCGCCGAATTCAGGACGTG
>JBPEXU010000331.1:0-4301 GCA_052031225.1 Marinobacter sp.
CTGGGCTTCCGGCTGGTTCGGCTTGGGGATGGCCATCAACCCACGCAGCGACAGATTGGGCAGCTCGCTCACCGCCGCCACCAGATCGGGCAGTTCCTCAAGACGGCAGCCCGACTTGCTGGCCTCGTCGTCGATGTTGACCTGCAGGCAGAGGTTCAGCGGCGGCTTGGCCGGATCGCGCTGTTCGCTCAGGCGGCGGGCGATTTTCAGACGGTCGACACTGTGGACCCAGGCAAAGGCGTCGGCAATCTGGCGGGTTTTGTTGGACTGAATCGGCCCGATGAAATGCCATTCCAGCCCCGGCACGTCGGCCAGCGCCTCGATCTTATCCAGAGCCTCCTGAACGTAATTTTCGCCGAACGCGGTCTGGCCGGCGCGAACCGCAGCCCGCAGATCTTCCGGTGGCCGGGTCTTGCTGACAGCCAGCAGGCGCACGCTGTCCGGAGCCCGGCCCGCCTGCAATGTTGCTTTTTGTATGCGTCGGGTTACGCTCCCGATGTTGTCTGCTATGCTGCTCATAATGTGAGTTTGCCGCTTCTGAATTAAAAGAAAAAGCCCTCCGAGGAACCCTATGGATATTACTGAACTGCTTGCCTTTTCGGCGAAACAGGGTGCGTCCGATTTGCACCTTTCCGCCGGTTTGCCCCCCATGATTCGTGTCGACGGCGATGTCCGCCGGATTAACCTGCCGCCCATGGAGCACAAAGAGGTCCACGGGCTGATTTACGACATCATGAACGACAAGCAGCGTAAGGATTTCGAGGAATTCCTGGAGACGGATTTCTCGTTCGAGGTGCCGGGTGTGGCCCGCTTCCGGGTCAACGCCTTCAACCAGAACCGCGGGGCCGGTGCCGTGTTCCGGACCATCCCCTCGAAAGTCCTGACCATGGAAGATCTGGGCATGGGCCAGGTTTTCAAGGACATCGCCTCGGTGCCCCGGGGCCTGGTGCTGGTGACCGGGCCGACCGGCTCGGGTAAATCCACCACCCTGGCGGCGATGATGGACTACATCAACGACACCCGCTACGAGCACATCCTCACCATTGAGGACCCGATCGAATTCGTGCACGAATCGAAGAAGTGTCTGGTCAACCAGCGCGAAGTGCATCGGGACACCCTGGGCTTTAACGAGGCGTTGCGCTCGGCGCTGCGGGAAGACCCGGACATCATCCTGGTGGGTGAGTTGCGGGATCTGGAAACCATCCGACTGGCGCTGACCGCCGCGGAAACCGGACACCTGGTGTTCGGCACCCTGCACACCACCTCTGCGGCCAAGACCATCGACCGGGTCGTGGACGTGTTCCCGGCGGAAGAGAAGTCCATGGTCCGTTCGATGTTGTCCGAGTCGTTGCAGGCGGTTATTTCCCAGACCCTGATGAAAAAGATGGGCGGAGGCCGGGTCGCCGCTCACGAAATCATGATCGGTACGCCGGCGATCCGGAACCTGATCCGGGAAGACAAGATTGCGCAGATGTACTCGGCGATCCAGACCGGTGGCTCTATCGGCATGCAGACCCTGGATCAGTGCCTGGAACGCCTGCTCCAGAAAGGACTGATTTCCCGCGAGGCGGCCAGAGCCAAGGCGAAGATGCCGGACAACTTCTGAGTTAGGTAGGTAACGACAATGGAATTCGAAAAACTGTTGCGGCTGATGGTGGAAAAAGGGGGGTCGGACCTGTTCATCACCGCCGGGGTGCCCCCCAGCATGAAAGTGAATGGCAAGGTGCTGCCAGTCACCAAGAATGCCCTGACGCCGGAACAGACCCGGGATCTGGTGTACGGCGCCATGAACGACCGCCAGCGCGCCGAATTCGAGGAAACCCACGAATGCAACTTCGCCATCAGCGCGCGCGGCATAGGCCGGTTCCGGGTCAGTGCCTTCTTCCAGCGCAACCTGTGCGGCATGGTGTTGCGGCGGATCGAGGTCAAGATTCCGCAGATAGATGATCTGGGGCTGCCCGATGTGATCAAGGATCTGGCGATGACCAAACGCGGCCTGATCATCTTCGTGGGCGCCACCGGCACCGGTAAGTCGACCTCGCTGGCGGCCATGCTCGGGCACCGGAACCGCAACAGTCGGGGCCATATCATTTCCATCGAGGACCCGATCGAATTCGTACATCAGCACCATGGTTGCATTGTCACCCAGCGCGAGGTCGGTATCGACACCGAAAGCTTTGAGGTGGCTCTGAAAAATACCCTGCGGCAGGCGCCGGACGTGATCCTGATCGGCGAGGTCCGGACCCGTCAGACCATGGAGTACGCGGTCCAGTTCGCGGAAACCGGTCATCTGTGTCTGGCCACTCTGCACGCCAACAACGCCAACCAGGCGCTGGATCGGATCATCCAGTTCTTCCCGCCCGAACAGCATAACCAGATCTGGATGGATCTGTCGCTGAACCTGAAGGCGATTGTGGCTCAGCAGCTGGTGCCGACGCCGGACGGCAAGGGTCGCAAGGCGGTCATTGAGGTGCTGATCAATACGCCGCTGGCGGCGGACATCATCCGCAAGGGCGAGGTGCACAAGCTCAAGGAACTGATGGCCAAGTCCAACGAGTCGGGGATGCAGACCTTCGACCAGGCGCTGTACCGGCTCTACGCGGAAGGCTCCATCACCTACGAGGACGCCCTCGCGCACGCCGATTCCGCCAACGATCTGCGCCTGATGATCAAGCTGGGTGCCGACGCCCAGGGCGCCGACAAGCTGTCGTCCAGCGTTGACAAGCTGTCGATCCAGGACGATTGACGCCGACAACCGGATATTAGACCAAAGTCTTAAACTATTAGGGCCTCGAATGGTTAGGATTGGCATTTGAGGCCACAACCCTGTGCTGCGTATACTCCGCGCCAAATGAAACAAGGAGATACCATGCACAGGAACTCTTGCGCACTCGTAAAAGCCGTTCGTCTGGCCACCCTGGCCGCACTCGTCACTCCGGCGGCCACCTTCGCCGGCGGCTTTTCCCTGAACGAACAGAGCGCCAGCCAGATGGGCGTGGCCAACGCCGGTGCGGCGGCCAACCCGGAGAACGCCACCACCGTGCTGTTCAACCCGGCGGGCATGAGCCAGCTCTCGGGCACCAACCTTTCCTTCGGCGCCGCGTACCTGGATATCGATGCCGAGGCGAAACCTGACAGCCTGGCCGTTACCCGCCAAAACCCTTCCGTTCCGGTGCAACCCGCCTCCAACGGTGGCGACATTGCCGACCCCGCGGTGCTACCGAATCTGTACCTGACCCACGAAGTCAGTGACACCATCGATGTCGGCTTCGGCATCCACGCGCCCTATGGTCTGGCCGCCGATTACGACAACGACTTTGCCGGCCGGTTCTTTGCCGACAAGACCGAACTGACCGCCATTGCCTTCACGCCGTCCATTGCCCTGAACAACGGCAACGGCCTGTCGGTGGGCGCCGGGCTCAACATCATGTACGCCGAGGGGCGTCTGACCCGGTATCAGGATCTGAGTGCCGTGGCCGGCATGGCTGCGCTGGCGCTTGATGAGCCCTACGCCGATATTGAGGGCGATGATGTCGGCGTCACCTTCCGGGTCGGTGTCCTGTACGAGCTGTCCGACAGGACTCAGTTTGGCCTGACCGCCCAGACCGGCACCGAGTTGAAGCTGGAGGGTGAGGCAGAAATCAGCAATGCTCCGGTTCTCGGTCAGCCCCCCGGCACCACCACAACCCTGACCGAAAAAGTGACCGTACCGCTGGCGATTCCCGAGAGCATCACCGTCGGAGCGCGTCATCGCCTGACCGACGACGTCACCCTGCTGGCCGGCGCAACCTACGCCCGCTGGGGTCGGTTCGAAGAGTTGGACATCATCAGTCGTGACCCGAATGGCGAAATTGCCGGTGTGCCCGGGGCCTACATTACCCATATCACCGAGAAGTGGCAGAACACCTGGCAGTTCAATCTGGGCGGCATCTGGCAAGCCACCCCGCAGTGGGCGTTCAAGGCGGGCTATGCCTGGGACGAGTCGCCGGTGAACAAGTTTGTCACCGCCCGGATTCCGTCCGAAGACCGGCACTGGCTGACGCTGGGCGCGCAATGGCAGGACGTCCAGAGCGGCTGGTCGGTGGATGCGGCACTGGGTACCTTGCTGTTCGTGGATGACGCAGAGGTGAACGACCGCGAATACAGCCACGACAACCCGACCGTGCCGGCGACTCCGGCCAATTACCAGGGCTCGTACGAGCTGAGCGCCTGGAGCGCCGCCATCGAGGTCAGCAAGGCGTTCTGATCCGGGCCCGGGCCGGTGTCGGCCCGCTCAGCCAACCACCTGGCCGCGATAGACC
>JBPEXU010000332.1:0-2848 GCA_052031225.1 Marinobacter sp.
CGGTATTTCAAACGTTTCCCGCCCAACTATCAGGTCTTCGACGAAAAACGCTATTTTGCCGAGGGGCACGAAGTGCTGACTCTGTCGATCCGTGGCGTGACGGTTGGGGTCACAGTCTGCGAGGACATCTGGAAAGATGGGCCGGTGGAGGACTCCGCCGCCGCCGGTGCCCGGCTGATCCTCAATCTCAACGCGTCGCCGTTCGACACCGACAAACAGGCCCGGCGCAAAGCCCTGCTGGAGCGTAAGGCGCGGGAAAACCAGGTCAGCATTGTCTACGTCAACCTGGTCGGTGGTCAGGATGAACTGGTGTTCGACGGCGGTTCCATGGTGTTTGATCACTCCGGCGCGCTGATGGTAGAGGCACCGCAGTTTGGTGAAGGGCTCTACCCGGTCGATTTTCTCTGCGAACACCACTGCCAGCCGGTGTCTCAACCTCTGCCCGAGCCGCCGTCGCTAGAGGCCAACGTGTACCAGGCGCTGGTCATGGGCGTGCGCGACTACGTGAACAAAAACGGCTTCAAGTCGGTGGTGCTGGGGCTGTCCGGCGGCATCGATTCGGCGGTAACGCTAGCGGTGGCGGTGGATGCCCTGGGTAAGGAACGGGTTCGGGCGGTGATGATGCCGTTCCGCTACACCTCCAGCATGAGTCTCGAAGACGCCGAAGCCGAGGCCCGGGCGTTGGGGGTTCAGTACGACGTTTTTTCGATTGAACCCATGTACGACGCGTTCATGGCCACGCTGGCCAAGCCGTTCGAGGGCACTCAGCCGGATACCACCGAAGAAAACCTGCAGGCGCGGCTGCGCGGCGTGCTGCTGATGTCCCTGTCCAACAAATTTGGTTCTCTGGTGCTGACGACCGGCAACAAGAGTGAGATGGCGGTGGGGTATTCCACCCTCTACGGTGATATGGCAGGCGGTTTCGATGTGCTGAAGGATGTGCCGAAAACGCTGGTGTTCCGGCTGGCGCGCTACCGGAACTCGGTGTCTCCGGTGATTCCGGAGCGGGTCATCACCCGTCCGCCGTCGGCTGAGCTGGCCCCGGACCAGAAAGACGAAGACAGCCTGCCCGGCTACGATGTCCTGGATCAGATCCTGAATCTGTACGTCGAGCGCGACTTCAGCGCTGAGGCGATCATCGCCGAGGGCTTTGAGCGCACCGATGTCGAACGGGTGATCCGGCTGGTGGATGTCAACGAGTACAAGCGCCGCCAGGCTCCGATTGGTGTGCGTATCACCGAACGCGGCTTTGGCAAGGACCGTCGCTATCCGATCACGAACGGGTGGAAAAGCGGCAAGTAGTGCCGCTCTACTCGTCGCCCATCAGGCCGAACGTGATCACATTGGAGAGCGAGCGGTCTTCCTGTTTCAGGAGGTCGGCCCGGAACTGGCCTTCATCGTCAAAGGCGTCGCTGTCCGGGAAATTCTCCCGCAGCAGTGCGATCGCGTCCTGCGCGCCCTTTTTCAGATCCAGAAAACGGTAGGTTTCGGCGAGAATGATCAGCGCTTCCTCGGTCGCCGGCGACGACGGGTAGTTTTCGACAATGTGCCGTGCACGGTTGTTGGCGGCGACATACGCCTGACGCTTGATGTAGTAGCGGGCCGCGGTCAGTTCCATGGCGGCCATGCGGTTGCGGATGGCGATCATTCGCTGGCGGGCGTCGGCGGCGTAGTCGCTGTCGGGGTACCGACTGAGCAGTTCGGAAAAGTCCCGGAACGCCTGCAGCTGTTCGCCCGGGTTGCGGGCACCCACGTCGATGGGGAAATAGCGGGCGGCCAGGCCGATGTCGAGATTGTAGGAGGCTAGCCCGCGCATGTAGAGCGCGTAGTCGGCGTGCTCACTTTGTGGGTTCAGGCGCAGGAACCGGTCCGCGGCGGCGCGGGCACCCTCCAGATCCAGGTTCTGGTAGCGCGCGTAAATCAGGTCCATCTGGGCCTGTTCCGCGTAGCGGCCGAACGGGTAGTAGGTTTCCAGTGCGTCCAGATTCTGCTCCGCTTCGTTGAAATTCCCCGCGTTCATGGCCTGCCGGGCATTTTCGTAGTAAGTCTCCTCCGGCAACACCTCCTCCCGGTCGTTCGAGGCGCAGGCACTGATCAACAGCGCCAGGGTGGACAGCAGAATAAAACGGACAACTGATCTCATGCCGGAATCCCGTATAATGTCGATGCTTTCGATGGGTGTGCCATTGTAGCGGGGAACATGCCCCGTGTGCAGAGGGGCGCCCGCGATTGCCAGAATCTGTCCGAAACGTAACGCACCGGCCCCGGGGGCTAGATGTCTTCAGAAAACCGTATTTCCGCCCGTTTTACCGTTCCTCCCGAGCTGAGTGACCGGCGCCTGGACCAGGCAGCCGCCGAGCTGATGCCGGAGCATTCGCGGTCAAGGCTGCAGTCCTGGATCAAAAGTGGCGCCCTTGTCGTCAATGGTCAGACCCGCAAGCCCCGGGACAAGGTGATGCTGGACGATGTCATTGAACTGGAGGCCGAGCCGGAAGTTCAGGTCAGCTGGAAAGCCCAGGAGATCGAGCTGGATATCGTCTATCAGGACGAACACCTGATCGTCATCAACAAGCCGGCCGGCCTGGTGGTGCACCCTGCCGCCGGGCATGCCGAAGGAACCCTGGTCAACGCGCTTCTGAACTACGCGCCGGAAGTGGAAAACCTCCCGCGCGCCGGCATTGTGCACCGGCTGGACAAGGATACCTCCGGCATTATGGTCGCTGCGCGCAGCCTGGTTGCGCACACGTCGTTGGTGGAGCAGTTGCAGACCCGGGCCATGGGGCGCGAATACGATGCGGTGGTCGTGGGGACGCTGACCGGTGGCGGCACGGTCGATGCGCCGATCGGT
>JBPEXU010000333.1:0-2616 GCA_052031225.1 Marinobacter sp.
ACGGCGCCGGGCGGCTTCCTGCTCGGCAAAGTCCGGGTTCTGAGCCTCTTCCTCGGCTCGCGCCTCAATCCAGCGCATCACCGCCTGGACCAGCGGCTTGGTGCCCTCGCCACTGAGGGCCGATATCCGGAACACCGGGCCTTGCCAATCCAGCTCGTCGATGATGGCCTGACAATGCGCCTCGCGATCTTCCTCTGCCACCATGTCGACCTTGTTCAGCACCAGCCAGCGCTCCCGGCTGGCCAGGGTCGCACTGAATTTCTCCAGCTCGTGCTCGATGGCCCGGACCGCTTCCGCCGGCGACGAGCCGTCGTAGGGCGCCACATCCACCAGATGCAGCAGGAGCCGGGTGCGCACCAGGTGTTTGAGAAAACGGATGCCCAAACCGGCGCCTTCGGCCGCGCCTTCGATCAAGCCGGGAATATCGGCGATCACGAAACTCTGATGGGCCTGGACGCTGACCACGCCGAGGTTCGGCACCAGCGTCGTGAACGGATAGTCCGCCACTTTCGGTTTTGCCGCCGACACCGCCCGGATAAAGGTCGACTTACCGGCGTTCGGCATCCCCAACAACCCGACATCGGCCAGCACCTTGAGCTCCAGGCGGAGATTCCGAACCTCACCTTCGGAACCTTTCGTGGTCTGTCTCGGCGCCCGGTTCACCGACGACTTGAACCGGGTATTGCCCAGCCCGTGAAAACCGCCCTGGGCAACCTTCAGACGCTGCCCCTCGCGGGTCAGATCGCCCAGCACTTCGTGAGTGTCCATATCAACGACGGTGGTGCCCACCGGCACCGGCAGCACCAGATCCTCGCCCTTGGTGCCGGTGCAGTTGCGCCCGGCGCCCGGCTCGCCGTTCTGAGCCTTGAACTTTCTCTGGAACCGGTAATCGATCAGGGTATTCAGCGCCCCGTCCGCTTCCAGATAGACGGAGCCGCCGTCGCCACCGTCGCCGCCGTCGGGGCCACCCTTGGGAACGTATTTCTCGCGCCGAAAACTCAGACAACCGTGCCCGCCCTTTCCGGCCTCCACAATAATGGTGGCTTCATCAACGAATTTCATGCTCAACCCTTTGCGCACCGCGCATAAACTAAAAAGCCCCGCAGCCTCAAGGAAGCTTTGCGGGGCTCCGGACAGCGCTGTTTTCCGACTATATCAGGAAACCAACACCATCCAAGGTTCGACAGAACCGGATCGCCGCGACTTACGCCGCCGGAACGATGCTCACGAACTTACGGTTCTGCGGGCCTTTGGTTTCGAACTTCACCTGACCGTCCGCTTTCGCGAACAGGGTGTGGTCCTTACCAACGCCAACATTGGTACCGGCGTGGAAGCGCGTGCCGCGCTGACGCACAATGATGCTGCCTGCAGATACGGTTTCACCGCCGAAGCGCTTCACACCAAGTCGTTTCGACTCGGAATCGCGACCGTTACGGGTACTACCTGCTGCCTTTTTATGAGCCATTACCAGCCTCCTTCTTTAAGGGGTAATTCCAGGGCTTAGCCCTTGATACCCGTGATCTTGACTTCAGTGAACCACTGACGGTGGCCCTGACGCTTCATGTGGTGCTTACGACGACGGAACTTGATGATCTGAACCTTGTCGTGACGGCCGTGGCTGACCACTTCGCCAGTCACTTTGGCGCCTTCAACAACCGGGGCACCCACTTTGACATCGTCGCCGTCGGCAACCAGCAGCACACGATCGAACTCGACGGTGCCACCGGTTTCAACTTCCAGCTTTTCCAGCTTCAGGGTTTCGCCTTCTTTCACGCGGTGCTGCTTACCACCGCTTACGATAACTGCGTACATTTACTCGTCTCCGCGATTGACCCATCCCTGCTCTTATCCACCTGGTTCTAAGGGAAGCGCTCTGGCGACCCTATAGCAGGGAGCGCAGGTTGGGATGAGTTGGGCGCGTGATTGTACGAAAAGACACCGGCCAACACAAGCGAAGTTGACACTGTACGCAGCAATACCTAGCATTGCCGCCACCTGCCTGTTTTATCGACAAACGCATCAACGAGATCACCAGCAAGGGACCCACAAGCCGCATGACAGCCCAGCGCATTTTTGACTCCGTGGCGGATGATTTCAGCCGTGTCAATGACCTGATCATCCGGCGGCTTTCTTCGGACGTTCCCCTGGTGGAAAAAATCGCCCACTACATCATCGAAAGTGGCGGTAAACGGTTGCGGCCACTGCTGGTGCTACTCTCCAGCCGGTCGGTGGGCTACACAGGCGACGAACACCTCAAACTCGCTGCGGTGATCGAATTCCTGCATACCGCCACACTGCTGCACGACGACGTGGTCGACACCTCCGACATGCGGCGTGGACGCAGCACCGCCAACGCCAAGTGGGGCAACGCGCCAAGCGTGCTGGTTGGCGACTTCCTGTATGCCCGCGCCTTTGAAATGATGGTCGAACTCAAGAGCCTCGCCATCATGGAGGTGCTGTCACACGCCACGGCGGTGATCGCCGAGGGCGAGGTACTACAGCTGATGAACGTCAAGAATCCGGACCTGAGCGAAGCGCAGTACATGGAGGTCATCCACAACAAGACCGCCAAGCTGTTTGAGGCTGCCTCCCATACCGGCGCGTTGCTGGCCGGCG
>JBPEXU010000334.1:0-2095 GCA_052031225.1 Marinobacter sp.
ATGAAATCACCCGCGCCATCAACCGGCTTGCCCGTAGCTACCGCAGCGACGGCGATGCCTTTGCCGCCATCCGTGAGCCGGTGGTACTGAACGCCTGGGTGTCTGACGGCTCCCGGTTGCCGGAAGAACTGAAGACCTTCCGCGCCGACCTCGCGACCGTCATCGACAACCTGGAACAGCAGTCCCAGGGCCGCTTCAGCGCCCGCATTCAGGACCCGGACGCCGGTGACGGTGCCCTGGCCGAGCAGCTGTATCAGGACTACGGTTTCAGCCCGATGCTGGCCAGCCTGCTGGAGCCCGAGCCGTTCTGGTTCCACCTGATGCTGGAGAGCGGTGACAATCGGGTGCAGGTGCCGCTGCCGGCCACGCTGGACGAGGCCGGCCTGCAGCAGGCCATCGACGACGCCCTGAAACGGCTGATCCCCGGCGCCCTGAAAACCATCGCTCTGGTGGCGCCCGGTGCGAGCCACTACCGCGGCTCCGACTACCGGGAGCTGGTGGCCAGCCTGGAGGAGAACGCCCGGGTTGAGCGCACCGATCTGGCCGACGGCCGGGTGCCGGCCGGCACCGATCTGCTGCTGGTGATGAACCCGAAAGCACTGGACGACAAGGCCGTGTTCGCCATCGACCAGTTCCTGATGCGCGGCGGCCAAGTCATCCTCGCGGCCTCGCCCTATGAGATCTCGCTCAACCAGAGTCTCTCGGCCCGTAAGGAGGCCACCGGGCTGGAAGACTGGCTCGCCCATCACGGCGTGACCCTGGAATCGGCGCTGATTCTGGACCCGCTCAGTGCCGCGCTGCCGGTACCGACCACCCGGGTCGTGGGCGGCCTGACGTTCCGTGAAATCCAGATGCTGCCCTACCCGTTCTTCGCCGACCTGCGCGCCGAGCAACTGAACCGGGAGCATCCGGTCACCGCCGGCTTGCAGCAGATGATCGTCAGCTGGCCCTCGCCGCTGCGGCTGGATGAGGAAAAAACCGCCGAATTGACGGTCACCCGGCTGATGACCACCTCCGAGCGCAGTTGGACCGACGGTGGCACAAATATCCTGCCAGACTTCGAGAACTATCCGGCCCAGGGCTTTGCCAGCCCCGCCGAGCGGGAAGCGCAGCTGGTCGCGGTCGCCCTGAACGGCCAGTTCCGGTCCTGGTTCGCCGATCGGGATTCGCCGCTGCTCGCGCAGCCGGATAACGCCGAAGAAGGCGCAGCCGACGATGCCGCCGAGGAAGCGGGCGACACCGGCGCCGCCGTGGCCTCGACGGTGATCCGCAAGTCCCCGGAGTCGGCCCGCCTGGTGGTGGTCAGCAGCGGCTCCTTCGCCTCCGACACCATGCTCGATCTGATCACCCAAAGCCTGGGCACGGTGTACACCGAGCCGGTGACCTTCATCCAGAACGCGGTTGACTGGTCGCTGGAAGACCCGGCCCTGCTGGCGCTGCGCGGTCAGTCCCGCTACGCCCGCACGTTGGAGCCGATGACCCGCCAGCAGCAACGGGGCTGGGAGTACGCCAATTACGGTCTGGCCCTGCTGGGACTGATCCTGATCTGGCTCTGGCGTAAACAGGTACGCGCCGGCGACCAGCGCCGGTATCGGAAAATCCTTGCGGAGGTATCCTGATGAACCGGACGATCAAACTGCTCTCTGTTGTGCTGGTGGTGCAAATCGCGCTGGCCGTCGTGGTCTGGAGCACCCGGTCGTCGACCACCGTGGCCAGCCACGAAGCCCTGATCCCCGAGGCAAGGAAGGCCACCGAAATCGTTCTGGAAGATCCGGAGGAAGGCCAGCTGACTCTGCGTCAGAAAGACGGCGAATGGTTCCTCGAGGACGACACCAAAGCCGATAGCAACCGGGTCAAGCGGCTGCTGGACACGCTGTCCGAGTTGACTGAGAGCTTCCCGGTGGCACGTTCTGACGACGCCCAGAACCGGTTCAAAGTGGCCGAGGACGAGTTCCGGCGCAAAATCACCCTGCGCCGGGGCGAGGACGCCCTTGCCACGCTGCTGGTCGGCTCCTCCCCCGCCATGGGCGAAAGCCACATCCGCCTGGCCGAGGCCGACGCCATTTACCGGGCGGAGCTGCCGGTGTATGAGCTG
>JBPEXU010000335.1:0-10204 GCA_052031225.1 Marinobacter sp.
GTCAGCGCCAGCCAGGGCAGGCCGGCGATCGCGCCAACCGGGAGCGACGGCCGAAGAGGCAGATCAACTCGGCTGGACACGGGCCAGAATCATGTCGACGATGCGTTGCAGGTCCGGGTCCTGGGGCCGGCTGCGTTGCATGAACCACTCGAACATATCGCTGTCCTCGCAGCTCAGCAGCTTGTGGTAACGGGCCTGATCCTCGGGGGAAAGGTCCCGGTACGCCTGCTCCAGAAAGGGAATAAGCAGGACATCGAGTTCCAGCATGCCTCGGCGGCTGTGCCACCACAAGCGCTTGAATTCCGGGGTTTCGGGGGCGGAAGGGGTATCGGACATAGTGGTCTCGTCAGTCGTTACAATGGTTTGATCGCAGAGCAATGCGCCGGTTCAGGGTGACCGGGTCCGGTAAGTGGTCGGCACCAGCACCGTGTCTCGGGCTTCGGGCAGTAGCCCCGGGTAATCCAGAGTGTAGTGCAGCCCTCGGCTCTCTTTACGCTGGAGCGCGGAACAGATAATCAGGTCGGCTACGGTGACCAGGTTGCGCAGCTCCAGCAGGTCGTTGGTGACCCGATAGTTGCTGTAGAACTCACTGATCTCGCGGGACAACAGATCGACCCGGTGTTTGGCCCGCTGGAGGCGCTTGGTGGTACGAACGATACCGACATAATCCCACATGAAGTGGCGCAGCTCATCCCAGTTGTGGGAGATCACCACGTCTTCATCCGAGTCCCGGACCTGGCTTTCATCCCATTCCGGCGCTTCCGGCGGGGGCGGGATATCGGCTTCGCGCCGGGCAATATCTTCCGCCGCCGCCCGGCCGTACACCAGGCACTCGAGCAGGGAGTTGCTGGCCATGCGGTTGGCGCCGTGCAGCCCGGTAAAGGCAGCTTCGCCCACCACGTACAGCTGGTTGACATCGGTTCGGGCGCGCTGGTCGCTCATTACCCCGCCGCAGGTGTAGTGCGCGGCCGGTACCACCGGAATCGGTTCCTGGGTGATGTCGATGCCAAAACCCAGGCACTTTTCGTAGATGGTCGGAAAATGGTGCCGGATGAAGTCGGCCGGCTTGTGGCTGATATCGAGGTACAGATGATCCGCACCCAGCCGCTTCATTTCATGGTCGATGGCGCGGGCGACGATATCCCGGGGCGCCAGTTCACCGCGTTCGTCAAATTGATCCATGAACCGGCTGCCATCCGGCAGCGTCAATACACCGCCTTCGCCCCGAACTGCCTCGGTAATCAGGAACGACTTGGCGTGGGGGTGATACAGGCAGGTCGGATGGAACTGGTTGAACTCCATATTGGCGACCCGACACCCCGCGCGCCAGGCCATTGCGATACCGTCGCCAGAGGCGCCGTCGGGATTGGTGGTGTACCGGTAGGCTTTGGAGGCGCCGCCGGTGGCAATGACGGTAAAGCGGGCCCGGAACAGCTCGACGTGGTTGTCCTCCAGGTTGAGGATGTAGGCGCCGACACAGCGGTTGCCCGGCAGCGACAGCTTGCGATTGGTGATCAGATCCACCGCCACACGCCGGGACAGCAGATCGATGTTGGCACGTGCCTGGGCCTGGGCGGTCAGTGTGGTTGATACCGCGTGGCCGGTGGCGTCGGCGGCGTGGATGATCCGCCGGTGGCTGTGGCCACCCTCCCGGGTCAGGTGGTAGTTTTCGTTGCCGTCTTCGCGGGTAAAGTCCACGCCGGCTTCAATCAGCCAGTCGATGCTCTCTTTGCCGTGTTCGACGGTGAACCGTACCGCATCTTCGTGGCACAGCCCGGCGCCGGCGTTCAGGGTGTCGCGGATGTGGTGTTCGATAGAATCCTGATCGTCGAGCACCGCGGCGATGCCGCCCTGGGCCCAGAGTGTGGCACCGCTGCTGATCTCGGCCTTGCTGACGACGCACACGCGCAGGTGCGTCGGCAGATTCAGGGCGACAGCCAGGCCGGCGGCACCGCTGCCGATAATGAGAACGTCGTACTGATAGGACTGTGGCATTGAATCGATATCGCGGGCCATAATGTGGAGGTGTATTGAACTAAACTTTGCGCTTGCTGTCTATTTGGCCTGACGGCGCGCCCTCGCCGGGCACGCCACCCCCCACTGAACGGACGCCGGACAGCAGTAATGACACAAGCAAACCTCGCGATGGCCGGTTCGCTGGCCAGAACATCAGGGAATCCCGGCACGTCGTCCATGACCGCTGAAAAGAACCGGACTCACGGTGAACAGTCTGACAGCCAGACCGATCTGCAGCTGGTGCGGAAAGTCCGCAACGGTGATCGGGCGGCGTTCGATCTGCTGGTGGTGAAATACCAGTCCCGGGTTGCCGCCATCATCAGCCGGTACGTCTACGACTCCCAGGAAGTCATGGATCTGACTCAGGAAACCTTTGTCAAAGCCTACCGCGCCATCGACCGGTTTCGGGGCGACAGTGCGTTCTATACCTGGCTCTACCGTATCGCCGTCAATACCGCCAAAAACTACCTGGAGTCCCGGGGGCGACGGCCCCAGGCCAGTGCCGATTCTGCCGAAGCGGAGAACTACGATGACGGTGTGCGGCTCCGGGACCCGGCGTCACCCGAACGGATGCTGCAGCGGGAGCAGTTGCAGGAAGCGTTGTCCCGCGCCATTGCGGATTTGCCGGAGGAACTTCGGTCCGCGTTCCTGCTCAGAGAATATGATGGTCTGAGCTATGAAGATATTGCCCGGATTCTGGTGTGCCCCATCGGCACCGTCCGGTCCCGGATTTTTCGAGCCAGGGACGCCGTAGACCGGCACCTTGGCCCTTTGCTCAATCACGCAGAGTCAACTTGAGGTTGCATCCGATGGATGATCGTCTCAGAGAAACCCTGTCGGCCATGATGGATGACGAAGCGGACGAGCTGTCGGTACGTCGCTTACTGTCGCACCCCGATCAGGATCAGGTGCGTGACCAGTGGCAGCGCTGGCAGCAGGTTCGTGATCTGATGCATCACGGCCAGGCACCCGAAGAGGGTATCGATGTTTCGCAGGCGGTGCGGGAGGTTCTTGACGGCCGGGCCGGCGAAACGCTTTCCGCCCCGGACGTCACCGGTACGCCAGCGCCTCGGTGGCGCTGGCCCGCAGTGGCCATGGTCGCCCTTGCGACGGTGATCGGTTTCGGCGTCGGCGCCGGCTGGAACGTCGAGCCGGAAGGTTCCGGAATTACGGTTGCCACCGCCGGATCGCCCGCCACAGCCGTCACAGGCACTGACCGTGGTGAAAATTCGCCGGTGCAGGAAGTGGCGTTGCATGGGCTGGACGAGCAACAGTGGGAGCAGATGAGCCGTTACCTGCTTGAGCATGCGCAGCACAACAGTGTTGGCGCGGGTCGCGGCTCGGTTGGCTACGCGCGTCTGGTCAGTGCCAATGGCAACGGGTACTGAGTCGGATGGTGTGGAGCAGTCCATGGTGTGGTTAGCCGTGTTTCCGGCCCGGGTGGCCATCTGGCTTTTGCTGTTGGTGGGTTGGGTTGCCCCGGTGTCTGCGGCGGCCTCCACCGAGGCGATGGGTTGGCTTGAGCGTCTTGGTCCTGCCCTGAACATGACCTCGTACCGGGGGGTTTTCGTCTACGCCCGTGGGGATCAGGTGCACTCCATGCAGATCGCCCATCGCTACCTCAACGGTCAGGTTGAGGAGCGTCTGGTACTGCAGGATGGTGGCAGCGGTGAAATCGTGCGTAAAGGCACCGACGTTGTTTGCGTGCTTCCGGACCGCGGCCAGATCCGGCTCGATCAGGTGATTCCCTCCGGCCCCTTTGCCGAGGCATTTACCAATCAGCTCATGCCGGTCAGCCAGTGGTATCGGGTCGAGCTGGCGGGTGAGGGCCGTGTGGCCGGTCACGACGCGGTCACAATCGCGCTGACGGCACGGGACGCACATCGGTACAGTCACCGTCTGTGGCTGGAGAAAAACACCGGATTGCTGATCAAGAGTCATGTCCAGGGGCATGACGGCGACATCATGGAACATTTTCAGTTTACCTCGCTTGAAATCACCGACGACATACCGGACTCGGAATTCCAGATTCAGACTCAGGGCCGCAGCATCAAACGCAGTCTTGAGGTTGGTCCGACGCAGTCGCCGGCGTCGCGGATGAATGGGTGGGAGCTGTCCTGGCGGCCGGATGGATTCATGCCGGCAGCGGCCCCGCGAGCGGGCCGGGGCAAGGCGGTCGCCTTTTCCGACGGTCTGGCCGCCTTCTCGGTGTTTGTCGAACCCGCAGGCACCCTGAAAATGCCCAGGGGCGCCTCGCGGATCGGGGCGACAACGGTTTACATGCACGAACTCCAGGTCGCCGACCGGGGCTTTCTGGTCACCGTGGTCGGGGAGATTCCACCGAGAACGGCCCGCAAGGTCGCGGAATCGGTGCGAATTGACAGCGCGCTGGCGCTTCGCGGGGAGGCGCAATGATTACCGAAACCGGAAAGGTCATCGCCCTCACAGGCGAGCATGCCTGGGTGCAGACCATCCGGACCAGTGCCTGTCAGAGCTGCGCGGCGCGCAGTGGCTGCGGCCAGCGGGCGCTGGCGTCGGTCACCGGGGGGCGTGCCAATCAGGTGTTGGTGCGAAATCACATCCAGGCCCGGGTGGGCGACGAAGTGGTGATTGGTATCGAAGAATCCGCGCTGCTGGGTGCGTCCCTGCTGGTCTATGCCCTGCCGCTGGCGACCTTGGTGCTGGGTTCGCTGGCCGGCAATCTGGCCGGTCCTGGCAGTGACGGCTGGACCATTGCCGGCGGTGCTGCCGGGCTCGCCGCCGGATTCGGTGTCGCCTGGTTCTGCCAGCGCAAAGGTGGCCGGCGTTATGAGCCGCGCCTGCTTCGGGTCAATCCGGTACCTTTGGCAACATGTCCCTGACTCCTACCGTTTTTTAAGTTGAAAATGCCCCACCCGGTCCCAAAACTTACGGTATTGGCAAAACTAACAGGGGGTTCCTCATGCCGAGAAACATAACAGCGATTGCCCAGCCCATCCCCATGGCCCCGGTCGGTCGTGTGCTGGGTGTCCTGCTGATGCTGTCCGCCATGCTGGCTGTGTTCTGGAGTGGTCCGCTTGCCGCCCGCAGTCTGCCCGATTTTACCGAGTTGGTGGAAGACAATTCCGGCGCTGTCGTCAACATCAGTACCACCACCGCGCCCAGCCGATCCGGGGGTGGTTTTCCGGGTATGCCGTTTGACGAGCGCCAGCTTGAGCAACTGCCCGAGTTTTTTCAGCATTTCTTCCGCGGCCCCCAATCGCCCTTTGGTGGTCCGGGCGGAGCCCAGCCACGGCGTTCCATGGGCTCTGGCTTCATTGTCTCCAAAGACGGGTACGTCCTGACCAATAACCATGTGATTGAGGGCGCTGACGAAATCATCGTGCGTCTCAGTGACCGTCGCGAACTGCCCGCCACCCTGGTCGGAACCGATCCCCGTTCCGACATGGCGGTGCTGAAAATCGACGATGGCGACGATCTGCCGGTGGTCAAGGTGGGCCGCTCCCGGGACCTGAAAGTGGGTGAGTGGGTGTTTGCGATCGGCTCGCCGTTCGGGTTCGATTACACCGTCACCGCCGGCATTGTCAGTGCGGTGGGACGCTCACTGCCGAGCGAGAACTACGTGCCGTTCATCCAGACCGACGTCGCCATCAACCCGGGCAACTCCGGTGGCCCGCTGTTCAACATGGATGGCGAAGTGGTCGGCATCAACTCCCAGATTTACACCCGCTCCGGCGGCTTCATGGGGGTTTCCTTTGCCATTCCCATCGATGACGCGATGAACGTCTTCCGCCAGATCCGGGACAAGGGCACTGTTGCCCGCGGCTGGCTGGGTGTGCTGATTCAGGAAGTGAACCGGGACCTGGCCGAGTCCTTTGGGCTCCGGCGCCCGCGTGGGGCACTGATCGCCGAAGTCATGGACGGTTCGCCGGCTGAGGCGGCCGGATTGCAGGCCGGGGACATTGTGCTGGAATACGACGGCGACGAGGTTCAGCTGTCCTCGGAGTTGCCCCCGATGGTCGGCCGGACTCCGGTCGGGGAAACCGCCACTCTGACCGTGCTCCGGGGCGGCCGTGAGATTGAGGTCGAGGTAGAAATCGGTCGCTTGCCGGAAGACGGTGAGGTGGCCTCCGGTACGGCGCCGGGCGGTCCGGGCGGCTCGGCAGCGGAACCGCTGGGCATGACCGTGGAACCGTTGCCGGCCAAGCTGGCGGACTCACTGGGCATTGCTGGCGGTGTGGTGGTTACCGGCATCAGCCGTGGCCCGGCCTTTGAGGCCGGCATCCGGCCCCGCGACGTCATCACCGAGATCAACCGCCAGCCGGTTCGCTCTCTGGACGATTTCCGCAAGGCGGTTGCCTCGCTGCCCGACGACCGGGCGGTCTCGGTCCGGATCGTTCGTCAGGGCCGTGCGTTGTATCTGGTGATGAAACCCTGACCGGGCGTCAAATCCCGTTCTTTTGACGCGGTTCAAGCCCCCGACATTGTCTCAGGGACAGTGTCGGGGGCTTTTGTTATAATTGCCGGAATTTAATAAATGGCCACGGTCATGGATCGGACCCGTTCGAATGATGAATAAGAAGGATCTGCCCCTCCGCAAGCTATTGCAACTCCGGAATGCCTGGGTTGCCTGGCTGGTGTTTGTTGTTGCCCTGTCGGCCACCCTCGGCCTCTGGCAGTTGTCGATACGGCTGGTCGAGGATCGTACCGAAGCCCATTTCCGCTCCCAGTCCCTGCAGTTAAAAACCGCGATTGAAGAGCGTCTGATCAACTACGAACAGGTGCTGGCCGGCAGTGCCGGTCTGTTTGCCGTTGCCGGTGAGGTCAGCCGCGAGCAGTGGCGCGAGTACGTCGAGAAAGTCGACATCAACCGCTATTACCCGGGTATTCAGGGCATTGGCTACGTCAAGCGCATCGACGTCCGCAACATGGCCGATCACATTGCCAGCGTGCGGGCCGGGGGGGAGTACGGTTACCTGGTCAAGCCGCTGGGCGCGGGGCCGGATTACTACCCGATGGTTTACCTGGAACCGGGCACCGTGCGCAACCGTAAGGCCTTGGGCTATAACGCCTTTACCGATCCGGTCCATCGCCGAGCCATGGAGCGGGCGCGCGATAACGCCACGCCGACGGTCACCGCCAAGGTGGTCCTGGTGCAGGAGGAGCTGGCGGAGGATCAGGCCAGCTTTTTGATGTATTACCCGGTGTATCAGGGCGGGGTGGTGCCCGACATTCGCGCCGAGCGTCGGATGATGCTGGTCGGCTACGTGTTCAGCGCTTTTCGCATGAACAACTTGCTCGACGGCATCGTTGGTCTGATCTCCCCGTTTCTTGACGTGCGTATCTACGACGATGGCGTGGTGCAACGCGACAACCTGATGTACGGCTCCAATCTGGGGTCGCTGGACAACGATTTCAGCTTCGAGATGAGCCAGACCATCCGCCACGGTGGCCGGGAGTGGCTGCTGCAGACCCGCTCCACGCCGGCCTTTGACTACCTCGCCTCGGACCCGCGCCCGCCGATCGTTCTGGGCAGCGGCATCATCATCAGTCTGCTGCTGTTCCTGTTCGTGCTGGCGCTGACCCGATCCAGGCTGATGGCCCAGATGAGTGCCGGGCGCTACCGGGCCATTACCGAAGGCGCGGCCAACGTCACGCTGGTGATGGACCGGCAGGGGCGGCCCCAGTACGCCAGTCCCTCCAGCCAGGATATCCTCGGTTTCGAGCCGAACGAAGTCACCGCGCTGGAGTTTGAGTCGCTGGTGCATGGCGACGACTGGCCCCACCTTCAGCGGGGCTTTGAGGAGGCGATCCAGTCGCCGGGCAAGCAGATGTCGGTGATCCGGGCGCGGGTTCGTGACGCCCAGGGTCAGTGGCGTGACATGGAAGGCACCTATACCTCGATGCTGTCGGTGCCGGGCGTGAATGGCGTGGTGCTCAGTTTGCGCGACCTGACGCAGCTCAAGGCGGCGCAGTCGGAGCTGCACCGGCTGGCGTTCTACGACCCGCTCACCGGGCTGGCCAATCGTCAGCTGTTCCGGGATCGCCTCAATCATGTGGTGCACCGGGCCCGGCGCAGTGGCGAGTCGGCGGCGCTGATGTTCCTGGATCTGGATGGGTTTAAGCGGATCAACGACACCCTGGGTCACGACGCCGGTGATGAATTGTTGTGCCAGGTCGCGCACTGGCTGGAGGGCTGCGTTCGCGAAGAGGACTCCGTGGCGCGCCTCGGGGGCGACGAGTTCGTGGTGCTGCTCTCGCGCATCAGTGGCCCGGACGCCGCCGGCAAAGTCGCCGAAACCATCCTGCGCCGGCTGTGTCAGCGCATTCGTCTGAACGAACACGAAGTCGGGGTGACCGTCAGTATCGGTATCACCATGGTGCCGCACGACAGTGAGGACGCCGGCACATTGATGAAGTACGCCGATCTGGCCATGTATCGCGCCAAGGAAGTTGGGCGGAACACCTATCAGTTCTTCACTCCGGCCATGAACATCAAGGCGGCCCGCCGCCTGTTGCAGCAGGAGGAGCTGTCAACGGCACTGGAAGGCGACCGCTTCGTGCTGCACTACCAGCCGAAAATCGACCTGAGCACCGAGCGGGTCATCGGTGTTGAAGCCTTCCTGCGCTGGCATCACCCGGAGAAAGGGCTGGTGTCGGCACAGCAGTTCATTTCGCTGGCCGAGGAAACCGGGTTGATTGTCCGGTTGGGTGAGATGGCGTTGCGGCAGGCCTGCATCCAGGTTCAGGCCCTCGAGCGCGCGGGTTTTGAGTCGCTCAAGATGGCGGTCAATCTGTCGGTCCGGCAGCTGACCGATTCCGGTTTCCTGGACATGATTCGCCAGGTGATTACTGAGACCGGGGTGTCGCCGGAGCGTTTGGAGCTGGAAATGCCGGCCGAGCTGCTTAACGAAGACCCGCGCATGCTGCGGGAGTTGCTGGTGTCGCTGAACGACCTGGGGGTGTGTCTGATCCTCGACGACTTCGGCACCGGTTCCTGTTCGCTGGTGGCGTTGCAGCAGTTGCCGCTGGACGTGATCAAGATCGACCACCGCTTTATCCGCGACATTCCCTACAATGTCAGCGCCACGGATGTGGCGTCGGCGGTGATTGCGCTGGCCCGGAAGCTGCATCTGACGGTGGTTGCCGAAGGCGTGGAGACGCCGCAGCAGCTCAGCTTCCTGAGGTCCGCCGGCTGTGCCCAGTGTCAGGGTAACCTGTTCAGCTACCCGCTGGATGAAGATGCCCTGATCGGCTTCCTGATCCGCCAGTATGAGAAACCGCTGATTTCCTGATCATGGCAATGGCAGGCGGTAACCGGTAAAATCACGCCGTTCCCGGACTCCGGTAACGGCCCCTCCGGGCTCAATCCCACGTCTTATATGAGTATTCATTGTCTGTGACTGAACTGAGCCGAATCCGTAACTTTTCCATCATTGCCCACATCGATCACGGTAAATCCACGCTGGCTGACCGCTTCATTCAGATTTGCGGTGGGCTCTCGGATCGTGAGATGGCCGAGCAGGTGCTGGACTCCATGGATCTTGAACGGGAGCGGGGCATTACCATCAAAGCCCAGAGCGTCACCCTCAACTACACGGCCCGGGACGGCGAAACCTACAAACTCAATTTCATCGACACCCCGGGCCATGTCGACTTTTCCTACGAGGTGTCCCGGTCGCTGTACGCCTGCGAGGGTGCGCTTCTGGTGGTGGACGCCGGTCAGGGCGTGGAAGCACAGTCGGTCGCCAACTGTTACACCGCGATCGAGCAGGGCCTGGAAGTGGTTCCGGTGCTCAACAAGATGGATCTGCCACAGGCAGAACCTGAGCGGGTCGCGGCTGAAATCGAGGACATCATTGGCATTGAGGCTTCCGATGCGGTGCGCTGCAGTGCCAAGAGCGGCATGGGCGTGGAGGACGTACTGGAAGATCTGATCCGGAAGATTCCGCCACCCAAGGGCGACCGCAGCGCGCCGTTGCAGGCGCTGATCATCGATTCCTGGTTCGATAACTATCTGGGCGTGGTGTCGCTGGTGCGGGTGACCGAAGGCACCCTGCGCAAAGGGGATAAGATCGTCATCAAGTCCACGGGCAAGGTGTGGAACGCCGATAAGGTCGGTATTTTCAACCCGAAGCCCACCGACACCGATATCCTGGAGGCCGGTGACGTCGGCTTCGTGGTGGCGGGGATCAAGGACATTCACGGC
>JBPEXU010000336.1:0-2552 GCA_052031225.1 Marinobacter sp.
GCCGGGCGCATCGACATGGTGGTGGTCTACAAGATCGACCGGTTGACCCGCTCACTCACCGACTTCGCCAAGCTCGTCGAGCGGCTCGAACAGGCCAACTGCTCCTTCGTCTCGGTGACGCAGTCCTTCAACACCACGTCATCCATGGGTCGACTGACCCTGAACGTGCTGCTGTCCTTTGCCCAGTTCGAACGCGAGGTGACGGCCGAGCGCATCCGCGACAAGATCGCCGCCTCCAAGAAGAAAGGCCTCTGGATGGGCGGCAACCTGCCCCTGGGCTACGACCGCCACCCTGATCCCAAAGCCCGCACGCTGGTGGTGAACCAGGAAGAGGCCAGCACCGTCCGGCGCCTCTTTGATCTCTACGCGGAACTGCGCTGCCTGCGCCGGGTGGCGGAGCGGGCCGCTGCCGAGGGATTGCGCTCGAAACGGGTTGTCCGAGCTGATGGCACCGTCAGGGGCAATCGCCTGCTGTCGCGCGGCCAGATCTACTACCTGCTGCGCAACCCGGTCTATCGCGGCCAGATCCGCCACAAGGACAAGCTCTGGCCCGGCCAGCACCCGGCGATCGTCGACGAGGACCTGTGGGAACGGGTGCAGGAGAGGATGCGGCAAGCCTCACAACGGTCCCGCGCGCAACCCTCACCCGATACTCCATCCAGAGGGACGGCCCCCGGCGCCTGGCTGACCGGCAAGCTGCGAGATGACACCGGCGATTGGCTCACCCCGACCCACACCACCCGCAAGGGCCGACGGCTACGCTACTACGTCTCCAACAGGCTGATCTCCGGGGGCACGGATCCCACCGGTTGGCGATTGTCAGGACCAGCATTGGAGACGGCGGTTAGCAACATCGTGATCACACATCTGCAGGAGGCATCCGCATCGCACCGGATCCTCGCGCAGCCGGAGGCCGGGTCCGCATCTGTAATCAAGTCCGCGGTCGCAAAACTGGCCACCCGGCTCCGCGACACCGGCGGAACGATTTGCGCCGGCCTGCTTGCCTCTGGCACGCTCAAGCGCGGGCGGATCTGCCTCGACCTGGACGGCAAGGCCCTGGCAAGCACGCTTGGCCATTCGCCAGACGATCTGAACCCGGACCTGCTCAGAATCGAAGCGCCTTTCGACCTGCGACGCCGCGGCTTCGAAGCCAAGATCATCGCCGGCGATGTGCAGCCTCACCCGGATCCGCATCTCCGCTCCATGCTGATCCGCGCCCATGGCTGGGTCCGCAATCTGAAAAGTGGCGTCCAGATGGTCAACATCGCGCGCCGGGAACAGGTGCCCGCCTCCTTCATCCGCACCCGCGCCCAACTCGCCTTCCTGTCGCCGAAGATCCAGGCCGCGATTCTCGACGGCAGCCAGCCGCCGGAGCTTACCCTCAAGCGCCTGGTCAGCGTCACCCACCCGCTGGATTGGGCGGAGCAGGAGCGCATCTTCGGCTTCTGAAACTCTCCGAAATTCCGGCTTCCCTGATACCCGGTGTGACGTCCCTGTTCCGACGCAGAACTTCCCTGTTACCGTGAAAAAATTCCCTGTTCCACAGCTTAGGGAATTTGGTGCGTAAATCATTGATATCACGCCATTATCACAAAGGCGAAATCAGGAATTTCCGCCAAAAATGCCGAAATTCGCTGTAAACTCCCTGTTATCAGGGAAAATCCGCCCAAAGCGACCCCGCGAAAATACGGAACTGAGACTGGCGTCAGAACCGTGCCCTAGTTGTGCTTGCTAGATCGTCTCTGATAGAAAACGGGTATGGTAAACCGCTGAAGTCTCGACAGAAATCCGGGACAGAAAGTATCAATGGAGTGAGACAGGTATGAGTGGCGGGGAGACAGGGATTCGAACCCTGGGGACGCTCTCACGCCCAACGGTTTTCAAGACCGCCGCATTCGACCACTCTGCCACCTCCCCGGCGCAGGCAGCGGTCTAAGGCCAAGACCCGGCCGTGGCAAGCAAAAAGAGGGATTTCTTGCCGAGCCCGGTTCCTCTGTCTTTTCTTGCCGGTACACGCGGGCTATGATCCGCGCGAAAGGGCGGCAATGCACTGGCATCAGAACCAGACAATGGCGTCCAGGGCGGGGTCCTACCCGGCCATACAGGCAAGGGAACGCAAAACATGAAAACTGCGACACAGACACGCTTTGGCCGGAGGACGGCGGCGGGTGTGATCATGGCTTTGGTGGCCTTGAGCGGTTGTGATGAGGCGCTGCTGGCTGGCGGCCAGGCAAACAAGCCGAAGCCCGATGGACAACCCAACGGCGGAGCAACCGAGCTTCTTCCGGACATAGCAGGCCCCTCGCAACGCGACGTCGAAGCACCGAACGTTTTTCAGGTGACCGAGGCCGGCCTGTGGGACGGACGTCCGTCACTGGGCGGCGTTTGGGTGGCCCACCCCGACGTGGCCCAACCCGAACGGGTCAAAATCACGAATTCGGCCAATGACAAGTCGGTTACGGGCGCGTTGTTCCGGCGCGAACGGAATCTGCCCGGTCCGGCGCTGCAGGTGTCCTCGGCGGCAGCCGAGAAACTCGGGATGCTGGCCGGCG
>JBPEXU010000337.1:0-1673 GCA_052031225.1 Marinobacter sp.
ACATCCCCCGCCTGGTTCAGGAACACGCACCACGGATCGCCCTCGTCGGACTGGCTGCGTTCAAGCTGGTTGGGCACTCCCGCGGCATCGAGCAGACGTTTGACGCGGTAGATGCTGGCCAGCTCCTGGTTGCTCCAGTCGCGGCTGAGATGATCGGAGATGGGTTGGCCGGTGCTGGTCAGATCAACATCCCGTCCGGACGCATCGAACTGGACCAGTTCGGACGAGTCCTGCAGAAAATCACCTTCGGTGTCTCCGCTTTTCTTGGGCGGGAAGTTGAAAATATTTGTCATCGACCAGTCGCCATATCCCACTGCATGGTCAGTTTACCCCGGACCGACGCCCTTTGCCCAGAGGGCGGTATCAGGTTCCGGTGTCCTGAAACAGTATCTTATAGGTCGTCGGCTCGTAATAGGAGAGCAGCTTTTTGACAAAGCTCTGCGGGTCTTGTTCCAGCGCCACAGCCCATTCGGCGTAACGGTGCACCGGAATGCGGCCGCGGCCGTTCTCAAGCTGTGAGATGAACGTGTAATAATCCAGGGACAGGCGATCGGCGAGCTCGCGTTGCGACAGGCCGGCTTTCTCGCGCAGTTCCTTGAGCCAGACACCCAGGGCCGCGCGCTGTTCCTTGGCCTCCTCTGGCGATGCTTTTTGGACTTCCGCTAGCATTTCATTTCCTCGACGTGGCAGCAGTGAAGAGGAAAGTGGTGTCCTCTTGCAAGTTTTCGAAGTGTACAGTGATTTAATATAGTGGGTTTACTGTACAAAATCAAATCAACTCCGCTCCGGAGGACGCAATTCATGTCACATGAATGTACAATTTCCGCCGATCCGTGGGGATTGACCGCGTTCAGGAATAGTTTTTCTTCATAAACAAAAGATTAATTCGTGTTTGGATCGGCGGGAATCAGAGCATGCTCTGGCGGGGTTCTGCCATCTCCTTGGCCAGATCGATCCACACCGCGCGGGTTTTCCCGCTGGCATAGCTGCGCCGTCCGCAGAGGAATTTCAGGTCTCCGAACACGGCATGCGCCTGGCTGCGGGCGTATTGGGCAATCTCGAGCGTGTCGCAGATCAGGAAGTTCAGAATGGCCCCGTCACCGCTGCGCCCGTCGCCGATGCCGCTGCCATCCTCCTCGAAGGCCCAGCGATGCGCGGCGTCGCGGCTGGCCAGCGCCCAGGCTCCGAAGCCCACGATGCGCGTGCCATCGGTGATGAAGCGGTACTGGTTGCGGTTGATCGACCCGTTCAGCAGCGGCACCGCCTGGCGGATCTGCAACCGCCGCGTGGCCGCATGTTTGTTGAGATGCAGCACCATCTCCGCCAGCGCCTCGTAGCGGTTGGCCTTCTGCATCAGCGTGTAGGACATGGCGGGCCTTTTCGAAGGGCAGGGGGGCCACCCGGTTGCCCGGGTGGCCCTTGTGTCGGGACCGGCTCAGATGGTGAACGGATCGTCCACCACACCCACCAGCTGCATCAGGAACTCGCCCGTGGTGGGATCGAGGGCCGCGGTGTAATCGGCGTCCATGGCGTTCTTGGCCGCCACGATGCTGGCACCGGAGCCGTCGAACAGATCCATGTTGTCGCTGGCATTGGTGACGTTGCTCATGCCCAGGATGACCGAGGAATAGATCCCCAGATCGGTCTTGTCGCTGAGGTACTGCGCATCCGCC
>JBPEXU010000338.1:0-5482 GCA_052031225.1 Marinobacter sp.
CCAAGGGTTCGGCGCGGCTTCGCGGGATGGGTAGCGCGTCGTACCACTTGCGGGGATCGTGGATGGTCACGGCATCAAAGCCACACTGGCGAAAATGGCCGCCGGCCTCGGCGTCATCGCGGAAATGAAAGCTGACCTGGCTCCGGGTCAGCGTGCCCAGGGCTCCGCCCAGGGTAGCCAGCGCGATTTTCAGCAGTGGCCCGGAAGGTTGGTAATAGGTCTCGGTCAGGTAAATCGATCCGGGACGTTGTGACAGCGCGCCTTGCAGGCGCCGCCAGAAATCCGACATGGCGGCGAGGCTAAAGTAGCTGGTCAGACCCTCGGTAATCACCACCACGGGCTGGCGGTTGTCGAACACCGAGGCGATGACGGTTTCCAGGGCCCGGTCGCCGGCCTCGGCCAGGATATCGATGGCGACGACCTGGTGGTTGGCGCCCAGGTGGCCGGCGGCGGCCAGTCGGGCCGCCTTACGCGCCGCCATCTCGGGCAGGTCCGCTTCGACCATGTGCAGTTGGGGATGGCGTTGACGCAGGCGCAGCCCCCGGGGTGACAGGCCACAGGCAATTTCCAGCACCTGGGTGATGCCGTGTTCGTCGAGGGCGCGTTCGATCAGCGCATCGAGGATCAGGTGGCGCTGCAACAGAAAGGTCCGGAGGTTGCCGCCGGTCAGGGCCTGGCTGGCGGTCTCGAAGGGCGTCATCAGGCGGTAAAGCCACCGACCGGTGTCGGTGGCCAGAAGGTCATCGGACAGACCGTGCCGGTGCCAGACGGCACCGGTATAGAGGGCGGTAAAGCTGATCCCCGAGCTGTCAGTCGGTTTTCGGCTCATAGACGCGCTTCCCCCAGGCTTCTTTCTGGCCGGGAAGCACGAGATTCAGAACGATGGCAACAACGGCGCACAGAGCGATTCCCTCAAGCTGGCCCAGCACCATGTTACCAATGCCGAACACCAGGGTCACACCCACGATGACCAGATTGCGTGACTCGGATAGATCGACCTGGTGACGGATCAGGGTGTTCAGACCGACCACCGCAATCGAACCGAACAGCAGGCACAGGATGCCGCCCATGACCGGCGCCGGGATGGTTTGCAGTGCGGCACCGAACTTGCCCACAAACGCCAGCACAATCGCCACCACGGCGGCCCACCACATGATTTTCGGGTTGAAGTTCCGAGTCAGCATGACCGCGCCGGTCACTTCGGAGTAGGTGGTGTTGGGTGGCCCGCCGAGCATGGAGGCGGCGCTGGTGGCCAGGCCGTCGCCCAGCAGGGTGCGGTGCAGGCCGGGTTTTTCCAGATAGTTCTTGCGGGTGACGTTGCCGATCGCCAGAACGTCGCCGATATGTTCGATGGCCGGCGCGATCGCCACCGGAATCATGAACAGGATCGCGCCCCAGCTGAAGGAGGGGGTGACGAAGTTGGGAACGGCGAACCAGGCGGCCTGCTGAATCGGGCTGATGTCCACGATACCGACGATGGCGGAGGCGATGTAGCCGGCGATTACGCCAAACAGGATCGGGATCAGGCGGAAGATGCCTTTGGCCCAGACCGACATCACAATTGTCACCAGCAGCGACAGCATGGCAATCCAGATCGCAGTGTCGTACGGCACCAGCTCGGCGGCGCCGTCACCGGTCCGGCCGGAGGCCATATGCACGGCGACCGGAGCCAGCCCCAGGCCAATGGTCATGATCACCGGCGCGATCACCACCGGCGGCAGCAGTCGGGTGACAAAGCCGGTGCCGCGCAACCGGATGGCACCGGCCAGGATGACGTACAGAATGCCCGCTGCCATTAGGCCGCCGAGGGTTTCCTCAAGGCCGAAGCGGCCTTTGGCGGCGATGATCGGGGCAATGAAGGCGAACGAGGAGGCCAGGAAAATGGGAATCTGGCCACCGGTCACCACGTGAAAAATCAAAGTGCCGATGCCGGCGGTAAACAGCGCGACGTTGGGGTCCAGGCCGGTGATCAGCGGCATCAGCACCAGGGCGCCGAACGCCACCAGCAGCATCTGCGAGCCGGCAATCGCCTGTTTCCAGACCGGTTCGTTGGTTGGCTCGTGCATGGTCAGACGTCCTTCTGTTTGGTGCCGAAGATTTTATCGCCGGCATCACCGAGGCCGGGCAGGATGTAGCCTTTGTCGTTGAGCCGTTCATCGATGGAGGCGGTGTAGATCGACACATCCGGATGCTTCTCCAGCACCCGGTCGATACCTTCCGGCGCCGCCACCAGGACCAGGGCGCGGATTTCGGTGCTGCCCGCCTGCTTGAGCAGGTCGATGGTTGAGATCATGGAGCCGCCGGTGGCCAGCATCGGATCGACAATCAGCGCCATCCGCTGATCCAGTTCGCCCACCAGTTTCTCCAGGTAGGTGCTCGCTTCCAGGGTTTCCTCGTCTCGGATCTGGCCAACCACACTGACCCGGGCCACCGGAATCAGGCTCAGTACACCGTCGAGCATGCCAAGGCCAGCGCGCAGGATCGGAACGATGGTGACTTTCTTTCCCTGAATCTGCTCGACGGTGACCGGTCCGGCCCAGCCGTCGATGGTTTTCTCCTGCAGATTGAAGTCCTTGGTCGCTTCGTAGGTCAGCAGCGCGCCAACTTCCTGAGCCAGTTCACGAAAATTCTTGGTACTGATATCCGCACGGCGCATCAGGCCGAGTTTGTGGCGGATCAGGGGGTGTCTTACCTCGTGGATCGGCATGGGGTCACCTGTGTGTCTGGGTTATCGGGTCGGGTTCGGACAAAACGCGAATAAATGGCGCGATGATACCGTATCTCAGCGCCATCGTCAGGCGCTTTCCGGCCGATTTTGCGGTGTCCGGGTAAGGGGTGGTACGGATCTTGCGGTACCCCTCGGTAGTTGGCGCCCCGGCGTCAGAATTTCGACCCTGAAGTCGCCAGATGGCACAGTCAATCGGAGAAATTTCCGGCATGGACAGAGTGTTGGTCCTCAATAACGTCAAATCCCTGACGCGCGGAAACCTGGGTATTCCGCTGATGCTGATGGGCCTGCTTGGCATGATGATTCTGCCGATGCCGGCGTTCCTGCTGGACGTGTTTTTCACCTTCAACATCACCCTGTCCATCGTCATCCTGTTGGTGTGTGTGTATGCGCTCCGGCCCATGGACTTCGCCTCCTTCCCGACGGTGCTGTTGGTCGCCACCCTGCTGCGGCTGGCGTTGAACGTTGCCTCCACGCGGATCGTCCTGCTCAACGGGCACCAGGGTGGCGACGCCGCCGGTAAGGTGATCGAGTCGTTCGGTGAGGTGCTGATTGGCGGCAACTACGCGGTCGGCCTGGTGGTGTTCGCCATCCTGATGATCATCAACTTCCTGGTGGTTACCAAGGGTGCGGGTCGGGTCTCGGAAGTCAGCGCCCGATTCACCCTGGATGCGATGCCCGGCAAGCAGATGGCGATCGATGCCGACCTCAATGCCGGCCTGATCAATCAGGACGAGGCCAAGCAGCGACGGGCGGAAATCGCTCAGGAAGCCGATTTCTACGGCTCCATGGACGGTGCCTCGAAGTTTGTCAAAGGCGACGCCATCGCCGGCCTGCTGATCCTCGCCATCAACATCGTCGGTGGTGTGGCCATCGGTATGCTCCAGCACGGGCTCGACTTCGGCCTGGCCATGGAACGGTACGCGCTGCTGACCATCGGGGATGGCCTGGTCGCTCAGATTCCGTCATTGCTGCTGTCAACCTCGGCGGCCATCATGGTGACCCGGGTGACCTCCAGCCAGGACATGGGCGGGCAGATTATCAGCCAGATGTTCAGCGCGCCGAAGGCGCTCGGAATCGCCGCGGGCATTCTGATCCTGCTCGGGCTGATTCCGGGCATGCCGCACGTCGCCTTTCTGGGGCTGGGTATCCTGGCGGCGGTGGCGGCCTGGTTCATCTGGAAACGTGAACGCCAGACCGTCGAAGAAGGAGGTGTGTTCCCCGGCCGCGGCACCCCGCCGCCGATGCCTGGGGCGCCCGGTCGGGATCTGCCGCCCGGTGGCGATACCGGAGGCGACCAGGGCCGGCAGTTACCGGCGCCGGGTGAGAGCAAGGAGTTGGGCTGGGACGATGTGGCGACGGTCGACATCGTTGGCCTGGAAGTCGGCTACCGGCTCATTCCACTGGTTGATAAATCCCAGGGTGGCCAGTTGCTCAGCCGGATAAAGGGGGTGCGCAAGAAGCTGTCTCAGGATCTGGGCTTTCTCATGCCCTCGGTGCACATCCGTGACAATCTGGACCTGATGCCCAATGTCTACCGGATCACCCTGATGGGCGTCACCATCGCCGAGGCGGAGATCCACCCGGACCGTGAACTGGCTATCGATCCGGGCCAGGTGTTCGGCAAGATCGAAGGTATCGAAGGCAAGGACCCGGCCTTTGGTCTGGACGCCTGCTGGATCGAGCCGGACAAAAAAGAGCAGGCTCAGACCCTGGGCTACACCGTGGTGGATGCCAGCACGGTCGTCGCCACCCATCTCAATCAGGTGCTCCAGAAACACGCCCACGAACTGATCGGGCATGAGGAAGCCCAGAAGTGGCTGGATCAGCTGGAGAAAATATCGCCCAAGCTCGCCGAGGAGCTGGTGCCCACCACCATTTCCATCAGTCTGCTGCTGAAAGTGTTGCAGAACCTGCTGAAAGAGGAAGTGCCGATCCGGGATATGCGCTCCATCGCAGAAGCGATCGTCAACGTTCACCCCCGGAGTCAGGATCCGAAGCTGCTCACCACGGTCGCCCGTCAGGCGCTGCGGCGGATGATTGTCCAGAGCATCTGCGGCAACGATACCGAGATCCCGGTCATCACCCTGGACCCGGACTTGGAACAGTTGTTGCTAAAGTCAGTGCAACAGAGTCAACAATCCGGCGGTCAGGACGACATCGGGCTGGTGCTGGAGCCGAACATGGTCGAAAAGCTCCAGCGCTCGCTGCAGGAGAGTGTCCAGCGCCAGGAGATGCTGGGTAAGCCGGCAATCCTGCTGGTCTCCGCGCCGTTGCGACCGGTGCTGGCGAAGTTTGCCAGCTACGGAGTAGAGCGCTTGCACGTGCTCTCGTACCAGGAAATTCCGGATAACAAACAGGTCACCATTGTGGCGTCGGTCGGCCAGTAGGCCACCGGACTGTACGCCGGCCGTCGGATCTCCGGCGCCGTTGGAGGATGAAGCATCATGAAAGTAAAACGGTTTTTCGCTCAGACCATGGCAGAGGCCCTGAAACAGGTCAGTCACGATATGGGGCCCGATGCCGTCATTCTCTCCAATCGACGGGTCGACGGTGGCGTCGAAATCGTGACGGCACTGGACTATGACGAAAACATGGCGCGGCAGCGGCTGGGCGACAAGGCCGAGGAGGTCACCAACGGGGCGCGGCTGGCGGAACTTCAGGCCGAACAGCACCGGCGGCTGGAAGCGGAGCTGGATCGCACTCGCAACCGCATTCGGGAGGTTCGCGAAAGCCGGGCCCAGGCCGGAGCCA
>JBPEXU010000339.1:0-13962 GCA_052031225.1 Marinobacter sp.
CCTCGTACCGGGGCGCTCAGCTGTTCGAGGCCATTGGTCTTGCCGATGAGGTGGTGGATCTGTGCTTCAAGGGCGTGCCCAGCCGGATTCAGGGTGCGGGTTTCATTGACTTCCAGGAGGATCAGGAAAAGCTGGCCTCAGTGGCCTGGAAACCCCGCAAGCCCATTTCCCAGGGCGGTCTGCTGAAGTACGTGCATGGCCAGGAATACCACGCCTTCAACCCGGATGTGGTGGGTAAGTTGCAGGAGGCGGTCAGCTCCGGCGACTACGGGCGCTACAAGGAATACGCCAGCCTGGTCAACGAGCGTCCGGTGGCCACACTGCGAGACCTGCTCGGTTTCCGCAAGGATATCCAGCCGATCGATATTTCCGAGGTCGAGCCGGCCGAAAACATCTTCCCGCGCTTCGACTCCGCGGCCATGTCCCTGGGCGCTTTGTCGCCGGAGGCGCACGAGGCCCTGGCGGTGGCTATGAACACCCTGGGCGGGCGCTCGAACTCCGGCGAGGGCGGTGAAGATCCAGCCCGCTACGGCACCAACAAGCGTTCCAAGATCAAGCAGGTGGCGTCCGGGCGCTTTGGCGTGACCGCCGAGTACCTGCGCAGCGCCGACGTCATGCAGATCAAGGTCGCTCAGGGCGCCAAGCCGGGTGAAGGTGGTCAGCTGCCGGGCGGCAAAGTGAACGATCTGATCGCGCGCCTGCGCTATTCGGTGCCGGGCGTCACCCTGATCTCGCCGCCGCCGCACCACGATATCTACTCCATTGAGGATCTGGCCCAGTTGATCTTCGACCTCAAGCAGGTCAACCCGGAGGCACTGGTGTCGGTGAAGCTGGTGTCTGAACCGGGGGTCGGCACCATTGCCGCCGGCGTGGCCAAGGCTTATGCCGACCTGATCACGGTCTCCGGCTACGACGGTGGTACCGCCGCCAGCCCGTTGACCTCGATCCGCTACGCCGGCTCGCCCTGGGAGCTTGGTCTGACCGAAACCCAGCAGGCGCTCCGGGCCAACGATCTGCGCGGCAAGATCCGGTTGCAGACCGACGGTGGCATCAAGACCGGCCTGGACGTGGTGAAAGGTGCCATTCTGGGTGCCGAGAGCTTCGGCTTCGGAACCACGCCGATGGTGGCGCTGGGCTGTAAGTACCTCCGCATCTGTCACCTGAACAACTGCGCCACCGGCGTTGCGACCCAGAACGACCATCTGCGTGAGGCGCATTTCAAGGGCACGGTCGAAATGGCCATGAACTTCTTCCGCTTTGTGGCCGAGGAAACCCGGGAGTGGATGGCGAAGCTCGGCGTGCGTTCGCTTGAGGAACTGGTGGGCCGGATTGATCTGCTGGAGCGTCTGCCGGGCGATACCGAGCGTCAGAAGAAGCTCGATCTCAGCCGCTTGCTGAGCAACGATCACATCCCGGCTGACAAGCCCCAGACCTGCCAGGTCGAGCGCAACTACCCGTTCGACCAGGGCACACTGGCCGAACAGATGGTCAAGGACACGGCCTCGGCGATCGAGAACAAATCCGGTGGCGCCTGGTCCTACAAGGTGACTAACTGTGACCGGTCGATTGGCGCCCGTCTGTCCGGAGAGATTGCGGCCCGCCACGGCAACCAGGGCATGGCCGATGCGCCCATTACGCTGGATCTGACGGGTACCGCGGGCCAGAGCTTTGGCGTCTGGAACGTCGGTGGCCTGAATCTGATCCTTGAAGGGGACGCCAACGATTACGTCGGGAAAGGCATGACCGGTGGCAAGCTGGTGCTCAAGCCGCCCCGCAACAGCAGTTTCAAGACTCAGGAAACCTCCATCATGGGCAACACCTGCCTGTACGGGGCCACCGGAGGCAAGCTGTTTGCCGCCGGCACCGCGGGCGAGCGCTTTGCGGTGAGGAACTCCGGCGCCCATGCGGTGGTTGAGGGCGCCGGTGACCACTGCTGCGAATACATGACCGGAGGCCTGGTGACGGTGCTGGGCAGCACCGGCCATAACTTCGGCGCCGGAATGACCGGCGGCTTTGCCTACGTGCTGGATCTGAACAACACCTTTGTGGACAAGTACAACCACGAGCTGGTGGAAATTCAGCGCATTTCCAGCGAGGAAATGGAGTCCTACCGCAATCACCTGCGTGGTGTGATTCGGGAGCACATTTCCGAAACCGGCAGTGAGTGGGCAGAGCACATTCTTGAGAATTTCGACGATTACATCGGCCGTTTCTGGCTGGTGAAACCCAAAGCCGCCAACCTGCGGAGCCTGTTGGCCAGCACCCGGGCGCGCCCCGAGTAACGCGCCGGGACACACAGGGTTTGGGGGCGGCTTGTCGTCGCCCCGGTCGAAATTGAGCTGATGAGAGCATCGTGATGAAAGAACGACTGAATAACGACTTCCAGTTTGTCGAAGTTGGCCGCATCGATCCGAAAAAGGTGCCCGCCAAAAAGCGGAAGAAAGAATTTGGCGAGATTTACCACCCGTTTACGGCTGAGAACGCTGCCAGCCAGGCCCATCGCTGCCTGGCCTGCGGCAACCCGTACTGTGAATGGAAGTGCCCGGTCCACAACTACATTCCGAACTGGCTGAAGCTGGTGTCCGAAGGCAACATCATGAAAGCGGTGGAGCTGTGCCACCAGACCAACTCGCTGCCCGAGGTCTGTGGCCGGGTGTGCCCTCAGGACCGTCTGTGTGAGGGTGCCTGCACGCTCAACGACGGTTATGGCGCGGTGACCATCGGTTCGGTGGAGAAATACATCACCGACACCGCCTTTGCCCTCGGCTGGAAGCCGGACATGTCCAAGGTCCGTTGGACCGACAAGAAAGTGGCCGTGATTGGCGCCGGCCCGGCCGGCCTAGGCTGCGCCGACATTCTGGTCCGCAACGGCGTCAAGCCGGTGGTGTTTGACCGGTATCCGGAAATCGGCGGCCTGCTGACGTTCGGTATTCCGGAATTCAAGCTGGAAAAAACCGTCATGTCCCGTCGCCGTCAGGTGTTCGAGGAGATGGGGGTGGAGTTCCGGCTGTCCACCGAAGTGGGCAAGGACGTTCAGCTCCAGGACATCCTGGATGAGTACGACGCGGTGTTTATGGGCATGGGGACCTACACCTACATGAAAGGTGGCTTCCCGGGTGAGAACCTGCCGGGCGTATACGACGCCCTGCCGTTCCTGATTTCCAACGTCAACCGCCGTCTTGGGTTCGAGAAAGACCCGGCGGACTTCATTGATATGAAGGGTAAGCGGGTGGTCGTGCTGGGTGGTGGCGACACCGCGATGGACTGCAACCGCACGTCCATCCGTCAGCAGGCCGAGAGTGTCACCTGTGCCTATCGTCGGGACGAGGCCAACATGCCAGGCTCCCGCCGTGAGGTCGCCAACGCGAAAGAAGAGGGCGTTCAGTTCCTGTTTAACCGTCAACCGATTGCCATCATCGGCGAAGATCAGGTTGAGGGCGTCAAAATGGTCCAGACCCGACTGGGTGAGCCGGACGAAAACGGACGTCGCCGGCCGGAAGTCGTACCGGGCAGTGAAGAGGTGATCCCGGCCGATGCGGTGCTGGTGGCCTTTGGTTTCCGGCCGAGCCCGGCCGATTGGTTCGATGACGTCAACGTGGCGACCGACGACGCTGGCCGGGTCAAGGCTCCGGAAGACGCGGAATTTCCGTTCCAGACCAGCAACCCGAAGATCTTTGCCGGTGGCGACATGGTCCGCGGATCGGATCTTGTGGTCACCGCGATCTGGGAAGGCCGGCAGGCGGCGGAAGGCATTCTGGACTACCTGAACGTGTAAACGCGGGTTGATCCGGATCAGAAGGGCGGCTTGCTAAGGGAAAGCCGCCCTTTTTTATTCCTGTGATCGGGGTATCATTGCTCCCCACTCTTTTCTTACCGACAGAATCCTGGACTTGTTATGACCGAGCTGAAAAACGACCGCTTCCTGCGCGCTTTGATGCGCCAGCCTGTAGATCGCACCCCGGTATGGATGATGCGCCAGGCTGGCCGTTATCTGCCGGAGTACCGTGCGACCCGGGCCCAAGCCGGCGACTTTCTCAGCTTGTGCAAGAACACCGAGCTGGCCTGCGAGGTGACGCTGCAGCCGCTGGAGCGCTACCCGCTGGATGCCGCCATTCTGTTTTCGGACATTCTGACCATTCCCGATGCCCTGGGCCTCGGCCTGTACTTCGAAACCGGAGAAGGCCCCAAGTTCCGGCACACCATCCGTTCGGAGGCGGACGTGGCCGCCCTTCCGAAGATGAATGCGGAGGTGGATCTGGATTACGTGATGAACGCGGTGTCGACCATCCGAAGCGCGCTGAACGGTCGGGTGCCCCTGATCGGTTTTTCCGGCAGCCCCTGGACGCTGGCGACTTACATGATTGAAGGCGGCTCGTCCAAGGATTTCCGGGAAGCGAAAAAGCTCATGTACGGTCAGCCCGAGGTCATGCATCGCCTGCTCGATCATCTGGCGGATGCGGTGATCGACTATCTGAATGGCCAGATCCGGGCCGGTGCCCAGGCGGTCCAGATCTTTGATACCTGGGGCGGTGTGCTCAGCAGCTGGGCGTATGAGGAATTTTCGCTGCGCTATATGAAGAAAATCGTCGGCGGCCTGAAACGGGAAAACGAAGGCCGTCGGGTGCCGGTGATCCTGTTTACCAAAAACGGTGGCCAGTGGTTGGAAGCCATCGCCGACGCCGGCGCCGATGCCGTTGGTCTGGACTGGACCACCGATATCGGTAACGCCAGGGCGCGGGTCGGCGACCGAGTCGCGCTGCAGGGCAATATGGACCCCGCCATGCTCTACGCGCCAAAAGAGCGGATCCGTCAGGAAGTGGCGGACATTCTTCGCCGGTTTGGTACCGGCAGCGGTCACGTGTTCAATCTGGGGCACGGCATCACTCCGGATGTCGACCCCGAGCACGCCGGTGCGTTCATTGACGCGGTTGTCGAGCTGAGCCCTCAGTACCATCTGTAGCGGTCCGGTGCCGGAGCGCTGCGTGCAGTGGCTGATTGGCGCGGAGCGGGCTATAGTGAGGGCAGGTAATCCGCAAAGGAAGCGTGCTCTTGTCCTCAGCCATTCCGGAAAAACGCCGGTTTCACCGGATCGTGTTCGATGCGCCCTGTGAACTCCACTGTCAGGATTCGGTCTGGCGTACGGAAGTGCTCGACGTCTCGCTGAAAGGGGTGCTGGTAAAACGGCCAGAGAGCTGGTCGGCACCGCTGAAGCAGCCGTGCGAGGTGGTCATCCATCTCGACGGTGAGCACACCGGTATCGTCATGGCCGTTGAGTTACGGCATGTGGAGCCGCACCGGCTGGGCTTCAAGTGCCAGTACATCGATCTGGAAAGTGCCGGCCACCTCAAACGCCTGGTGGAACTGAATCTTGGCGACCCGGCGTTACTGGAGCGCGAGTTCGCGCACCTTCTGGACGGGTGAGCCGGTCGCTCAGAGCGCGTCCAGCGCCTGCAAGGCATCGCTGAGCTTGCTGACCGGCTGCACGGTCATTCCCTCCACCGGCTTTCTCGGGACATTGGCTTTCGGCACCAGAGCCCGGGTAAAGCCGTGTTTGGAGGCCTCGTAAATCCGCTCCTGACCGTTTGGCACCGGGCGGATTTCGCCAGACAGTCCCACCTCGCCGAAGATGACCAGATCCTGCGGCAGTGCCCGATCCCGGAACGACGAAACCACCGCCGCCAGAAGTGCCAGGTCGGCGCTGGTTTCGCCCACCTTGACCCCGCCCACCACGTTGACGAAGACATCCTGATCGGCGACGTGCAAACCGCCGTGCCGGTGCAGGACCGCCAGCAGCATCGCCAGCCGGTTCTGATCCAGCCCGACCGCAACCCGGCGAGGGTAGCCGCCCTGCGCCATATCGACCAGCGCCTGTATCTCCACCAGCATAGGGCGGGTGCCTTCCCAGACCACCATCACCACGCTGCCGGGAGCCGCTTCCTCGCCTCGGTTCAGGAAAATGGCACTGGGGTTTTTTACCTCTTTGAGCCCTTGCTCAAGCATGGCAAAGACGCCCAGCTCGTTGACCGCACCAAATCGGTTCTTGATCCCGCGCAGCGTCCGATAGCGGCTGTCGTTGGAGCCTTCCAGCAGGATCGAACAGTCGATCATGTGCTCGAGCACTTTCGGGCCGGCCAGGCTGCCGTCTTTGGTGACATGGCCGACGAGCAACAGAATGGTGCCGGTCTGCTTGGCAAAGCGGGTCAGGAAGGCGGCGCTCTCCCGCACCTGCGACACCGACCCGGGGGCGGACTCGATGTCGGCGACATGCATCACCTGAATACTGTCCACCACCAGAATGCGGGGCTGCTCCGCCTCGGCGACCTGAACGATGCGCTCGACGCTGGTTTCGGAGAGCATTTTCAGGTCGCCGGTCGGCAGGCCCAGGCGCTTGGCGCGCATGGCCACCTGCTGCAGCGACTCCTCGCCGGTCACATACAGCGCCGGGACGGTGCTGGCCAGGTGACACACCGCCTGCAATAGCAGGGTGCTTTTGCCGGCGCCGGGATGGCCGCCCATCAACACCGCCGAGCCCTCCACCAGGCCGCCGCCCAGCACCCGGTCGAATTCCTGCATGCCGGTACTGATGCGGGGCTTTTCGGTCAGGCTGACGGCATCCAGCGTCTGCACTGCCGACAAGCTGCCGGCGAAGCCGTCAAACCGACCGCCCCGCGCGGGGCCGCCACCGGACGAGCTGACGCCACGCACTTCGCTGATGGTGTTCCAGGCCTGGCAGGCAGTGCACTGGCCCTGCCACTTGGAGTAGTCTGCACCGCACTCGGTGCAGACGTAGGCGGTTTTGGCTTTGGCCATCAGGATCAGGCCAGCTTCTTGTACTTCATGCGCTGGGGAACCATGGCGGAGTCGCCTTTACGCTTCTTGTGGTCCTCGTCGTACTCGCTGAAGTTGCCCTCGAAGTAGACCACCTCGCCGTCATCTTCGAACGCCAGGATGTGCGTGGCGACGCGATCCAGGAACCAGCGGTCGTGGGAAATCACCAGCGCCGAGCCCGGGAAGTTCAGCAGCGCTTCTTCCAGCGCCCGCAGCGTCTCGACATCCAGGTCGTTGGTCGGTTCGTCCAGCAGCAAGACGTTGCCGCCCTGTTTCAGCAATTTGGCCAGGTGCAGGCGGTTGCGCTCACCGCCGGACAGGTCGCCGACCCGCTTCTGCTGGTCGCTGCCCTTGAAGTTAAAGCGGCCAACGTAAGCCCGGGAAGGGGTCTCGTAGTTACCGACCTTGATGATGTCCTGGCCGTCGGACAGTTCTTCCCAGACGGTTTTGCTGCCATCGAGGTCGCGCATCTGGTCAACGTACGCCAGTTCCACCGTCTCGCCGATGGTGATGGTGCCGGTGTCGGGTGTTTCGAGGCCGGCCAGCATCTTGAACAGGGTGGACTTGCCGGCGCCATTGCCGCCGATGATGCCCACGATGGCGCCCGGCGGTACCCGGAATGACACGTTTTCGTACAGCAGGCGGCCCTCAAACGACTTGCTGATGCCGTCGACTTCAATGACCTTGTCGCCCAGGCGCGGGCCGGGCGGAATATAGAGTTCGTTGGTTTCGTTGCGCTTCTGGAATTCCTGCGAACTCATCTCCTCGAAGCGGGCCAGGCGGGCCTTGCTCTTGGACTGGCGGCCTTTGGCGTTGGAACGCACCCACTCCAGCTCGTGCTTGATCGCCTTCTGGTGGGCAGCCTCTTGTTTGGCCTCCATCTCCAGCCGTTTTTCCTTGTTTTCCAGCCACTGGCTGTAGTTGCCTTCGAACGGGATGCCGTGGCCGCGGTCCAGTTCCAGAATCCAGCCGGCGACGTTGTCCAGGAAGTAGCGGTCGTGAGTGATGGCCACCACCGTGCCGTTGTAGTCGTGCAGGTAGCGTTCCAGCCAGGCCACGGACTCGGCGTCCAGGTGGTTGGTGGGCTCGTCCAGCAGCAGCATGTCGGGGCCGGACAGCAGCAGGCGACACAGCGCCACCCGCCGGCGTTCGCCGCCGGACAGGTTTTTCACCGGTTGATCCCAGGGCGGCAGGCGCAGGGCGTCTGCGGCGACTTCCATTTTGCGTTCAATGTCGTGGCCGTCGGTGGCCTGAATGTAGGCTTCCAGCTCGCCCTGGCGCTTGGCCAGGGCGTCGAAATCGGCATCCGGCTCGGCGTAGGCAGCGTATACCTTGTCCAGCTCGGCCAGTGCGTCGTGCACCCCGGCGACCGCTTCGTCGACGATCTCCCGAACGGTCTTGTTCTCGTCCAGTTCGGGCTCCTGAGGCAGGTAGCCGACGTTGATGCCCGGTTGCGGGCGCGCTTCACCGACGTAATCCTGATCCACGCCCGCCATGATGCGCAGCAGTGTCGATTTGCCCGCGCCATTGAGGCCGAGCACGCCAATCTTGGCGCCGGGGAAGAAGCTCAGGGAAATGTCCTTGAGGATTTCACGCTTAGGTGGAACCACCTTGCCCACCCGGTTCATGGTGTATACGTACTGGGCCATAACTGGCTGTGTCCTCTGTTGAGATCGGAGCGAACAAAAAGTGAGGTGCAGATAAGGCACGTAAGGTAGCGAAATGGGGGCGCCATAGCAATTGAGGGGATGCCGAAAGCGGGCCGGATGGCGGTATCTGCGGACGGTTTAAAAGGTGATTTTTCACCCGGTTTCAAGATAGAATGGCGGCCCAAATTTTCCGGGTCACCGGCGGCTTCGCTGGATGCAGCGGGCACCGGGCCAGCCACGAACACAGAGGCAGCACATCCATGTTTAATCGTGATATGAAAATCGCCGGCTACGACGATGAGCTTTGGACCGCCATGGAGGCCGAGCGCAACCGTCAGGAAGTTCACATTGAGCTGATCGCGTCCGAAAATTATACCAGCCCGCGGGTGATGGAAGCCCAGGGCAGTGTGCTGACCAACAAATACGCCGAGGGTTATCCGGGCAAGCGCTATTACGGTGGTTGTGAATTCGTCGACAAGGCGGAAGAGCTGGCTATTGAGCGCGCCAAGGCGCTGTTCGGCGCCGCCTATGCCAACGTGCAGCCGCACTCCGGTTCCCAGGCCAACTCGGCGGTGTTCATGGCGTTGCTGAAGCCGGGTGACACCGTGCTCGGGATGAGCCTGGCGCACGGTGGCCACCTGACCCACGGCGCCAGCGTGAACTTCTCCGGTAAAATCTATAACGCGGTTCAGTATGGCCTCAACCCGGAAACCGGACTGATCGACTACGACGAGGTAGAGCGGCTGGCGGTTGAACACAAGCCGAAGATGAT
Organism: Marinobacter sp.; assembly: GCA_052031225.1. GTDB lineage: Bacteria > Pseudomonadota > Gammaproteobacteria > Pseudomonadales > Oleiphilaceae > Marinobacter. The sequence goes on from JBPEXU010000339.1 coordinate 9,250, forward strand.
CATCGCCGGTTTCTCCGCCTACTCCCAGGAGCTGGATTTCGCCCGTTTCCGGGCCATCGCCGACAAGGTCGGAGCTTATCTGTTTGTTGATATGGCGCATGTCGCGGGCCTGGTTGCCGCCGGCGTCTACCCGGACCCGGTGCCGCACGCGCACGTGGTCACCACCACCACCCATAAAACCCTGCGTGGCCCCCGTGGCGGTCTGATTCTCGCCTGTGACGACGAGGATCTGCAGAAAAAGCTGAACTCGGCGGTGTTCCCGGGCGGTCAGGGTGGCCCGCTGATGCACGTCATCGCCGCCAAAGCGGTGTGTTTCAAGGAGGCCATGAGCGACGAGTTCAAGGCGTACCAGCAGCAGGTGGTCAAGAATGCGGCGGCCATGGCGGAAGTGTTTGTCGAGCGGGGCTACGATGTCGTGTCCGGTGGTACCAAGAATCACCTGTTCCTGGTCAGCCTGATCAAGCAGGATATTACCGGTAAGGACGCGGATGCCGCGCTCGGCCGCGCCCACATCACCGTGAACAAGAACGCCGTTCCCAACGATCCGCGTTCGCCGTTTGTCACCTCCGGCCTGCGCATCGGCACCCCCGCGGTGACCACGCGCGGTTTTGGCGAGGTCGAGTGCCGCGATCTGGCCGTCTGGATCTGCGATATTCTGGACAATATGGGTGATGAGTCGGTGATTGAGCGGGTGCGCGAGCAGGTTGAAGCCGTGTGTGCCCGTTTCCCTGTCTATAGCTAAACTTCAGGCATGACCCGCCATGTCGGCGCGGCTAGCCGGCATGGCTCTCTCCGGAGTCTTCAGGTATGCATTGTCCTTTCTGTGGTGAAGCAGATACGAAAGTGATCGACTCGCGGCTGGTGGCTGAGGGGGATCAGGTGCGTCGCCGCAGGGAGTGTCTGTCCTGCCACGAACGCTTTACCACCTTCGAGACCGCCGAGCTGGTGATGCCGCGGGTGGTCAAGCAGGATGGCAGCCGGCAGCCGTTTGACGAGGACAAGCTGCGGGCCGGGATCATGAAAGCGCTGGAAAAGCGCCCGGTCAGCATCGAAGCGATCGATGCCGCGCTGAACCGGATCAAGTACCGTCTGCGCGCGACCGGTGAACGGGAAGTGAAGTCGATGCAGCTGGGCGAAGAAGTGATGACCGAGCTGCGTCAGCTGGACAAGGTTGCGTACGTCCGGTTTGCTTCGGTGTACCGGAGTTTTCAGGATATCAACGAGTTCAAAGAAGAGATTGAGCGGTTATCGGCGAACAACGGCGAGAATGCCGTCGAAGTGGCCAAGGCTCTGGCGGATAACCACGCAACGAAAGGAAAAGCATGACCGCCGTCCGAGACCGAGCCATGATGGCACGCGCCGTCCAGTTGGCCTGGCGCGGGCGCTATTCCACGCACCCGAATCCGAGGGTCGGCTGCGTGATCGCCCAGGGTGATCGGATCGTCGGTGAAGGCTGGCATGAGCGCGCCGGTGAGGCGCATGCCGAAGTGCGGGCGCTGAGTCAGGCCGGAGCGGATGCCCGTGGCGCCACGGCGTATGTGACGCTTGAGCCCTGCAGCCATTTCGGTCGAACCCCACCCTGTGCCCGGGCGTTGATCGAAGCGGGGGTCGCGCAGGTGTTTGCTGCCACCAAGGACCCCAACCCGTCGGTCTCCGGTCGTGGCCTGGAGCTGCTGCGTGAGGCCGGCATCCGGGTCAAAGAGGGCTTGCTGGCGGATGAGGCCGCACGGCTCAACCCCGGGTTCATGAAACGGATGGAAACCGGGCGGCCCTGGGTGCGGCTGAAAATGGCCGCCAGTCTGGACGGGCGCACCGCCATGTCGTCCGGCGAAAGCCAGTGGATTACCGGGCCCGAAGCCCGGCGCGATGTCCAGCGGCTGCGGGCCATGAGCGACGCGATTCTGACCGGCGTTGGCACCGTGTTGGCGGACAACCCTTCGCTGACCGTTCGACGGGACGAACTGGGCGACATCGGCGACGCCACAGAACCGGCGCGCCAGCCCCTACGGGTGATCGCGGATCGCGACGCCAGGACACCGCCGACGGCGCAGATCCTGCGGGGTGGCAATGTCCAGGTCTTTTGTGCCTCGTCCACGCTGGCGTCATCCGCTGCGCAGGATCTGGCCGCACTGGGGATTAGCCTGACCGGCGTCGGCTGGAAGGACAACGGCATCGATGTCGAAGAACTGCTGGACTCCCTGGGCGCGCTGGGCATCAACGAACTCCTGGTCGAAGCCGGCCCGACGCTGGCGGGAACCTTCATCAATGAGGGATTGGTCGACGAACTGTGGCTTTACCAGGCCCCGGTCTTTCTCGGCAGCACCGGCCGGCCGACAGCGCATTTGCCGCTGGAGCGGATGGCCGACAAGGTACAATGGCAGGTGCTGGATCGACGTCAGGTGGGCGACGACCAGAGGCTGATTCTCGCCCGCCGCTAACTCATCACATTCACCGGTCCGGGCAGGCGAGCGCCTGCCGGTTTGCCGCATAGGGTGCGAGACCGTATGGCACTGAACAGTATTGAAGACATCATCGAAGACATCCGCCAGGGCAAGATGGTCATCCTGATGGATGACGAGGATCGCGAGAACGAAGGCGATCTGGTCATGGCGGCAGAACACTGCACGCCGGAGGCCATCAACTTCATGGCCAAGTTTGGCCGGGGCCTGATCTGTATGCCCATGACCCGTCAGCGCTGTGAACAGCTGGGTCTGCCGCTGATGGTGCAGCAGAACGCCTCTGGTTTCGGCACCAAGTTTACGCTCTCGATCGAAGCCCGGGAGGGTGTGACCACGGGCATCTCTGCCGCCGACCGGGCCCGCACGGTGCAGGCGGCGGTAGCCAAGGACGCCAAGCCGTCCGATCTGGTGCAGCCTGGTCACATTTTCCCGCTGATGGCGGACCCCGGCGGCGTGTTGAGCCGGGCCGGCCATACCGAGGCCTCCTGCGATCTTGCAGCACTGGCAGGCTGCGAACCCGCGGGTGTGATCTGTGAAATCATGAACGACGACGGCTCCATGGCACGCCGGGACGACCTTGAGCGCTTCGCCGAGGAGCATGGCCTGAAAATCGGCACCATCGCGGATCTGATCCACTACCGCACCATGAACGAGCGCACCATCGAGTGTGTCGAGGAAAACGAGCTGGATACCGAGTACGGTGTGTTCAGCCTGCGAACCTATCGCGACAGCATTCAGGGGGCGACCCACCTGGCCATGGTGATGGGCGAGATCAAGCCCGACGAGCCGGTGTTTGTTCGCGTGCACATTACCGACACGTTGCGCGATTTGCTGGGCGCCCGGCGCAAGGATTCGCGCAGCTGGCCGTTACACCACGCGCTGGAGAAAGTGGCGCGGGAAGGGCGCGGCGTGGTTGTGCTGCTGAACAGCGCCGAAGACAGTTACAACCTGGAGGACCGGATTCACGAGTTCTTCGACGAGGGCAAAGCCTCGGCGGGCAAGGGCAGCTCCGGCGTGTATTTTACCGTCGGCACTGGCTCCCAGATCCTGCGTGACATCGGCGTCGGCAAGATGCGCCTGCTGAGCCCCCCGATCAAGTTTTCGGCGATCTCCGGATTCGATCTGGAAGTGGTCGAGTACGTTCCCTATACCCCAGAATGAGAAACCCGGTCGCACTCTGTGTCGCGACCTGCGAAGGAGCCATCCATGGCAGAGATTACAGTGATTGAAGGTGATTTTACTCAGTGCAGCGGGCGTTACGCGCTCGTCGTGGGCCGGTTCAACGGCTTCGTTGTCGAGAGTCTGGTTGAAGGGGCCATCGACACCCTGCGCCGCCATGGCATTGCCAACGATGACATTGCCATTATCCGGGTGCCTGGTGCCTACGAAATGCCGCTGGCGGTCAAGCGCGTGGCCGAAACCGGCGACTACGACGCCATCATTGCCCTGGGCGCGGTGATCCGCGGTGGCACTCCGCACTTCGAGTACGTCGCGGGTGAGGCCTCCAGCGGCCTTGGCGCGGTCAGTCTGGAGACCAATGTGCCGGTCACATTCGGTGTCCTGACCGTCGATTCGATTGAGCAGGCCATTGAGCGTTCGGGAACCAAAGCCGGCAACAAGGGCGCCGAAGCGGCAATCACCGCACTGGAAATGGTCAGTCTGTTCAAGAAACTGGGTGAGTGATGAGCACAACCGACGACACCGCCCCAAAACCCGCGCCCGCCGGCCAGCCCAAGGCGGGTGACCGGCGCCGAGCACGGGTCCTGGCAATGCAGGGGCTGTATCAGCGCCACTTCAGCAAGAGTGCGATCTCCGACATCGAGGCCGAGTTCATGGTCGACAACGACATGAGCAAAGTCGACCTCCTGTATTTTCGCGATCTGCTCCGGGGGGTGCACCGGGAGCAGGGCGAACTGGATACGCTGATTGAGCCGTTTCTGGATCGGCCACTCAAAGAGGTGGACCCGATTGAGCTTGCCATCGTCCGGCTCGGCGCTTACGAACTCAAGCATCGCATTGACGTCCCGTACCGGGTGGTCATCAACGAAGGCATCGAGTTGGCGAAGCGTTTCGGGGGTACGGAAGGCCACAAGTTCGTTAACAGCATCCTCGACAAACTCAGCCGTCGCCTTCGTATGGCAGAGACCCGCGCCCGGTAGGCATGGGCGAGTTCGAGCTGATCCGGCGCTACTTTGTGTCGGTGGCCCGGCAGGGCGGGCATCCCGCGCTTCTGTTGGGTCCAGGCGATGACTGC
>JBPEXU010000034.1:0-4257 GCA_052031225.1 Marinobacter sp.
GTATGCGCCCCACCACGCGTGTCAGCGTGTCGTCGAACTCGGCGGAACCATCGAGAATCCGGATACGTTCGGACACTATGCCTGCAACCAGTTCGCTTTCGAGAAACTCCTGCCGGTTGAGTCCCAGCCGGTCAACGAACACCAGCTTTCTGGACGCGTTGATACGAACGGCCAGTTTCAGCCGTCGGGGTTCGTCGCCGGCCGTCTCCCGCACGGTGATCCAGCCGCCGAGTTTCAGACCCGCCACCTGTTTTTCCGCAATCAACGTCTTTTCCCGAACAATGCGCTCCTGTTCGGCTTTCTGGTCGGCCAGCCGCTGTTTCTCGGCCTCCTGTCGCTGACGCTCCAGTTCCGCTTCCCGGGCGGCCTGCTCTTCCTGACGCCGCCTCTCCTCCGCTTCTTTCTGGCGCCGTAATGCCTCCGCCCTGGCCCGCGCTTCTTGCGCCGCTTTTTCCCGTTGCAGACGCTGCTTTTCGGCCACTTTCGCCAGCACCTCAACGGTCTCATCCAGAACTTCGCCAAAGGTGCGAAGCGCGGGCAACGGACGCACCTCACCGTTTTCGAGAGCCTGCTGAAACGCCGACCAGGGTTCCAGCCCCAGTTTCACCCCGGCACCGTTGGTCCAGAGTATTTCCGCGGTGTCCGGCAGCAACGCAAAAAAGAACCGCCGTTCCTCCCGATCGCCTTCGCCGCGGACAAACCATTGCCCCTCCGCTGAGGCGACACGCTCCGCGTCGGGCGGCTCGAACCGGAGCCAGGCTGGGTCCCAGGGGAAGCGATCCGGCCCGGGCAGAGCGTCTGTGAGTTCCGGCACCTCGCCCCGAAGTCGGGCAACCATCACCTGCTCAATGCCGGCCAGCGCGTCCGCAGGCAAGGGCTCACCGAATGCCCGCGTCCAGACATCAACAATTTTATCGCCGATCTGTTCACCAACATGGTACAGACGATCCTTATCCTTGTCGGAAAGCCTGGGGTCCCCGACCCAGACCAGCCATTCCAACAGCTTGCTGCCGTGACGGCAGACATCGCTTTCCACCCCTTCGGCCCACACCGCCTGTTTTAACAGCTGATACCAGCGATCAAGAATGAACGCGCTGATCGGCTCCGGAAGCTGGCGCCCCTGCAGGGCACGGCCGATCAGCGCTCGCGCCACCTGATCGGCCTTGCGCTGCTTTGCCGCCCCCTGTTCGGTGTCCAGCAGCCGCTTGCGGAGTTTTCCAATCTGGGCCTCGCGCTTGTCGGCGTCCGCCTGCCATGCCTGGCAAAAGTCGTTGATCGGTTCGACAGTCTGGCCTTCGAACGCCGCGGACACGGCAACGATCAGCCCTTCGAGCTGGTCCAGCAGAGCCCGGGCAGAGCGGCCACCGGTGTTGCTCCAGCCCCGCCACTCCCGCAACCCATCAAGCCAGCCGATCAGCTCCTTACTGATGCCCCGGGCGCCTTCGAGATCCATCTGCCAGGCCAGATAAAACCGCAGCCGCGCCACCCGTCGAGCCAGCTCCGGATGCAAACCGCTGGTATTGAGGAACACGTCCATAATGCGGTCGGCAACATACGCCGCATTCACCTGCCGAACAGACCACTCGAGGTTCACCGATCGAATAACGTGCGTTACCCGCTCATCCCGTTGCTCCGTCCAGCATGACTGAAGCAGCGGCCGCCAATCGCTGACAGCGTTTTCTGGCGGCTTGCCCGGGGGGTAAGGCAGATCCGGGACCCGGATTCCGGTGAGAATGTGATCGATGGGCGACGAAACCGCCTTCCGGCCGGAGGCTGACGGCGATTTCCGGTTAGTTTTCGACATCCGTTCCCTATTGGCGAGAAGCGTTGAAAAGGCCTACCAAATGACGCAGTATAACCACCACGCCGGGGTTTACCGCAAGCGGGTTCCGGCGCCAATAACGATATTCCGTATAGCCCTAGCGCATAGAACGACGGCGCTCGGGACTATGATGAGCAAAACCGGGGAAGCACAACAAGATGTCGGGTAAGAAACTGGAAGACCTGAACGTGGCAAGCGCTGAAACACTGATCACACCCAGCGCACTGAAACAGGAAATGCCACTGTCAGACAAGGCTGCAGAGACCGTCGCAAAAAGCCGGCAGGCCATTTACGACATTATGGACGGCAAGGACCATCGACTGTTTGTGGTCGTCGGCCCCTGCTCCATTCACGATGTCGAAGCTGCCCGGGACTATGCTCAGCGGCTGAAAAAGCTGGCGGACGAGGTGAGCGACACCCTGCTGCTCGTCATGCGGGTGTACTTCGAGAAACCCCGCACCACCGTTGGCTGGAAAGGTCTGATCAACGACCCGCATCTGAACGACACCTTCGATATCGAACAGGGTCTGCACATCGGTCGCCGGCTGTTGCTCGACATCAACGAAATGGGCCTGCCAGCGGCCACCGAAGCCCTGGACCCGATTTCTCCGCAGTACCTGCAGGACACCATCGCCTGGTCCGCAATCGGTGCACGTACCACCGAATCCCAGACCCATCGGGAAATGAGCAGCGGCCTGTCCATGGCCATCGGCTTCAAGAACGGCACCGACGGCAGCCTGGATGTCGCGGTCAATGCCATGAAGTCGGTCTCCCACCCGCACAGTTTCCTCGGCATCAACCAACAGGGCCAGGTCTCGGTGATCCGGACCAAGGGCAACAATTACGGTCACGTCGTGCTGCGTGGGGGCGGCGGCAAGCCGAACTACGATTCGGTCAGCGTTGCGCTGTGTGAGCGGGCGCTGGAAAAAGCCGGCCTGCGCCAATCCATCATGATCGATTGCAGCCACGCCAACTCCAACAAAGACCCGGCCATCCAGCCGCTGGTGCTGCAGGACATTACCCATCAGATTCTGGAGGGCAACACCTCCATCCAGGGCCTGATGATCGAAAGCCACATCAACTGGGGCAACCAGCCGATTCCGGAAAACCTGGACGACCTGCAGTACGGCGTGTCCATCACCGACGCCTGCATCGACTGGCCGACCACCGAAAAGGCGCTGCGGGAAATGCGCGAAAAACTCAAGGACGTGCTGCCCAATCGCCGGAAAGACTCGTAACCTTCAGGCCAACGCAAAAGGGGAGCCTCGGCTCCCCTTTTTCATAACGCCCGCAAGGCCATCAAAGGCCACCGCCCGGCAAACCGGCCACCCAGTCCAGCTTGCTCCGAAGATTGACCACCTGACCAATAATCACCAGCGTCGGCGGCTTCACCTGCTCCTGATCGACCCGGCTGACAATGTTTTCCAGGGTGCCTGTCACCACATGCTGCTCAGGTGTTGTCCCCCTTGAGACCAACGCAACCGGTGTCTCGGGCGACATGCCATGCCGGACGAGTTGCCTGGAAATGATCGGCAGGCCCACCAGACCCATATAGAACACCAGGGTCTGATTGTTCTGCACGAAATCCCGCCACGGAAGATCACACGTGTCGTTCTTGAGATGGCCGGTAATGAACCTTACCGATTGCGCGTAATCCCGATGGGTCAGCGGAATGCCGGCGTAGGCGGCACAGCCCGATGCGGCGGTTATGCCCGGCACCACCTGGAATCGCACACCGGCCTGCGCCAGCGTTTCGATTTCTTCGCCCCCCCGGCCAAAAATGAACGGATCACCACCCTTGAGCCGGACCACCCGGTAACCCTGGCGCGCCAGATCCACCAGGCGCTGATTGATCTCTTCCTGGGGCAACGTGTGATTGGCGCGTTGTTTACCAACGTGAATTTTCTCCGCTGTCGCCGGGATCAGGGCGAGTATTTCGGGGGACACCAGCCGGTCATAGAGCACGACTTCGGCCGATTGGATCAATCGCCATGCCTTTAGCGTCAGCAGTTCCGGATCGCCGGGGCCAGCCCCCACCAGGGCGACCTCCCCGGCAGAGTTGTTGGGGTTTTCGGTCACGGGGTTCGACTTGTACCGAACGGGTGCAGGTCGTGCCGCCACGCCCTTCCCTGGTGCAGGTGCTGGCTTTTCGCTCATTGGATCCTGTCAATGCCTCCCATATACGGCTTCAGTACCTCCGGAATACGGATCGAGCCGTCGGCGTCCTGATAGTTTTCAATGACTGCGATCAGGGCCCGCCCCACGGCAAGCCCGGAACCGTTCAAGGTGTGAACAGGCTCCGGTTTGCCCGTATCCGGGTTCCGCCATCTGGCATGCATACGCCGTGCCTGGAAGTCGCGGGTATTGGAGCAGGACGAAATTTCCCGATATTTGCCCTGCCCCGGCAGCCAGACTTCCAGATCGTAGGTTTTCGC
>JBPEXU010000340.1:0-17819 GCA_052031225.1 Marinobacter sp.
CCAAACAGTACGCTGGCCTTACCGTTATCGACCCGTTCGCAGTGCTGGCGGAGCACTTCGCCCTTGGCCATGTCGTCCTGGGTCAGAATCAGATCCGGGTATTCGGGGGCGAGTGCATCCCGCACCTGCTGCATCTGGCGCCGGGCGGTAAACAGGACCAGGGTCGCCTTTTCGCCGGCCCAGAGCTCCGGAAGCCGTTCGACCAGCGCATCGGTAAAGGCATCGTCGGTGGGCATGGCTCGCATCGCCGGTATTTCGATGGTGGCCATGTCGGCGTACCGGAACGAGCTGGGCACCACCAGGTAGCGACTCGCCTCCGGCAATCCGGCCCTCGCCCTGAGCCGGTCAAAACGGCCCAGCGCGGTGAGCGTGGCGCTGGTCAGTACCGCCCCGTAAGCCCGGGACCAAAGCCGGGAATACAGAAGGTTATCCGCCAGTACCGGTGAGCTGTACAGCGTGATGTCTTCGGCGTGGTCCCAGCGCTGGCGTACCGCCCAGCGAGCCGGCGGGGGGCTGGTCACTGCCCTGGATTGCCCGTCCTCGGAGTCCTGACTCTCGGTCTTGGTCGGCGGCTGGTCACACCAGGCGGCCCAGAGCCGCAACTGCTCTTCCGACCGGCTGTGAAACGCGCCGATGACCGGATACCAGGCTTCGGCTGTCTCCCGATCGATTTCATGTTCCTTGCGATCGTCAAACGCGGCCTGCAGTTCGTCCGCCAGCGCCCCCAGATGCCGGACCAGCCCCGCCGTCGCCACCCGGGCATCGGCCGCCAGCGCCGCCAGCGTTTCAGGCAATTCTCCTTCCGGGTATCGCCACTGGGCGGTGCGTCGTTCTTCGTTAAATTCCCACCCGGTATTCTGCTCCGCTTCGTCGTAGACGCTGGCGAGGACCAGATCCACATCGCGCGCGGCGGTGCTGATGCGATCGATGGTCTTCATGGCCTGAGTGCCGGGGGCCAGAAACGGCTGCATCTTTACCAGAGCCTGGGACAGCTGCTTGAGCCACTGCCGGGTGGCATTCAGCGGCACCGAGGCAGCGAAGTGGTTCAACGCTTTGTCCGGCAGGTGGTGTGCTTCGTCAAAAATAAACAGTGCGTTCTCTGGTTCGGGCAGTATCGCCCCACCGCCAAGCGCCAGATCGGCCAGCACCAGATCGTGGTTGGCAACCACCACGTCGGCCTCGTCGAGGTCCCTTCGCGCATCGAAGAACGCGCAGCTGTCGAAATAGCTGCAGTGGCGGTTGGTGCACTGACGGTGATCGGTGGTCACCTGGCGCCAGGTTTCGTCGGGTATCTGTTCCGGCCAGTGATCCCGGTCCCCGTCCCACTCCCGCGAGCCATACCGTGCCAGCATCTGCTCAAAGAACGCTCGCGAGTCCGATGGATCGTCGTCGTGACCATCCAGTAAAAACAGCGGCATGGTGTCACTGTCGCCGTGGCCTTCATCGTGCAGCCGGGCTTCCAGCCGGGACATGCACAGATAACGCCCCCGGCCCTTGGCAAGGGTCCAGGTGAAATCAAGCTGGCTGTGCTTTTTCAGGTCGGGCAGGTCCTTGAGCACGATCTGATCCTGCAACGCCACCGTTGCCGTGGAGATGACCAGGGTTTTGCCGAGTGCCTTGGCAACCGGAATGGCGGCAATCAGGTAGGCCAGGGTCTTGCCGGTTCCGGTACCCGCCTCAACCACACAGGCCGAAGGCGCCGACGTGCGCTGGCCATCGTTGTCGGTAATATCGCCCATATACCGGGCGATCTCCGCGATCATCAGGCGCTGGCCGTAACGGGCACGCACGCCCTTTCCGGACAGCACGTCGCGATAGCTTTGCTGGATTTGTTGCTTGATGTCCTCGGTCAGTGCCATCAGCGCGGACTCACCCAGTCGCGCACGATACCAACCCGAAAGCGCTGCCCGTGTTTACTGAGTACCACGCCGTCTTCGGTGATTTGCTCAACCCTGAGCTGGCCGAAGCGGTCACCGGGCCGGAGGTAATGGTCGTTGATCATCACCCGGCGGGCCTGTGGGTCGGAGGCGTAGATATGGCTGTTAAAGGTCAGATCCGGAATGCTGCGCTGGAACGAGACCGGCAGCTCAACCAGATGAGGAACCCGGCCCGGCGGGTCCGCCGGTTCTTGCCCCGGCGCAGCGGCCGATGGCGTACTTGGTGAAGGTACGATGATGGTCGGTTTCTCGGCGGTTACGGGCGCGAATGCTGGTACAGGCGGCTCAGCCAGCGCCGGCTCGGAGTGCGGCCCGAAGCGCTCGCTCTGAGTATCGACAGGCTCTGCCGGCACCGGTGACTCGACCGCCAGCGGGGTACGGCTGGCCGGCTCCGGAGCAACGGGGCGCGCTGGCTCGGCGGCTTGCGCAGGGGCTAATTCTGCCTGCTCAGGGGCCGCTTTCGGCCAGAACACGACCGCCACAACCACCGCGTTTATCAGCAGCGCCAGGGCAATCCAGACGGTCGCCGACACGCGCTTTTTCTTCGGCGTATGGATCAGCTGTACCTGCTGACCCAACTCCGGAACTTTGCCCTGACGGCGTTCCGTTTCGGACTTTCTGAGGGCATCGAGGATATACGACACAGACTACCCCTTCGTACTCGACAGACGTGGACTCAGCCTAGGCACCGGCGCCTGCAGATCGTTGTTGATCTGGATAACCGTCATCGCGCCCGCGATACCATCCACCGTCAGCCCTTTGACCGACTGATACCACCTTACCTGCTCTTCGGCGGGCAGGCGCTTGACCCGGGCACTCTCCGCCGGCGAGCCGGCGTGAAGGTCGGCCAGTTCCATCATCCGGGCGCCGATCCACAGCTGCTCGCCGGCGCTTGAGGCGTAGAACCCGTCTCCCGTGAGGTATTCCGGGAGCCGCCACAACACCCGGTACTCGCCGAACCAGAGCGGCTCGATGCTGGAAAACGAGACCCGCCGGGTGCGCTCGCCGGGGAATGCCACCTCCGCCTCATCGCCGCTCAGACGCCGCAGCACCGCATAGCCACGCCGTCCGTCGCCGTCCTGCAGCAGGAGCATGGCTGGCCGATCCAGAAACTCGAGGCTGCGGCGTGTACCCTGGCGCTCCAGACAGCCCAGACCGGACGCCTGCGCAAACTCGCAGGCAATCGGAAACTCGTTCGGCTGGTAGGTTTTCCCCCAAACACCAAACAGCAACCGGAACGCCTCCTGAAGCCCCACCGCATCGTCCGGGAAACGGAAATCCGGCAGCGCGTCTGGTTGCTCTGTCGCCTTCTCGCCTGCCTCGCCAATTGCCTCGGGAATATCCGTGGCCTTCGCGTCCATACGGGCAACCGCCCCCTGAATGCCGGCGACCGAGGCGTCGGCTAGCTCTGCCTCGGGCCGGGGCAACGGCCACCGTTCGATGAGCCAGAGGGTGCCGACAATTGCCACCAGTACCGAAGCCGCCACCATCATTGCGTGCGTGCGCCTGCGGGGTTGTTTCCGAATGCCGGTGCGAGGTGCATTGCCGCCCCGGACTTCCCGGGCAGCATGGCGGATGTGGGCCGCCGTAATCTCATGCTCACCCTCCGCATAGGCACCCAACAAGGCCCGGTCACTGATCAGATTGATCAGCCTGGGGATGCCCTGGCTCTCGCGATACAGGCGCTGGACCGCCCCTGGCGTAAAGATGTCTCCCCGCAAACCGGCAACCCCGAGCCGGTATTTCAGATAGGCCTGCAGCTCATCTTTGCCGATCGCATCCAGGTGGTAACGCGCCGTTACCCGCTGGTTGAGTTGACGAAGTTCCGGCAACGCCAGAATGTCCTGCAATTCGGGCTGGCCAAGCAGTACGATCTGCAACAGCTTCTTTTCCGCGGTTTCCAGATTGGTCAGCAGGCGAAGCTGCTCCAGCACGTCCGCCGAGAGATTCTGCGCCTCGTCAATCATCAGTACCTTGTGCCGGCCGGCCGCGTGTGCCCGCAACAGATCCTGGTTGATCAGGTCCACGAGTTGCTTGATGCTGGCACCAACCTCATGGGGAATCTCCAACTCGTCGCAGATAGACGACAGCAGTTCTCGCGCCGACAGCCGGGGGTTGAGAATCAGAGCGATATCGACGTTGGCGGGCACGTTTTCGATAAAACACCGGCTGACCGTGGTTTTCCCGGTACCCACTTCGCCAGTAATGACAATGAAACCGCCCTGCCCCTGGACCCCATACATCAGGTGCGCCAGCGCCTCTTTGTGGCGTTCGCTCAGGTACAGGTAGCGAGGGTCCGGGGCGATGGAAAACGGCGGCTCCCGAAAACCGAAGAAATCGTAATACATGTGAGTCCAGTCTGGTGCTCTGGCGACGGGCAGCCGGATACGGCGCTAGCCCGAGTAGTCGCGCTATGATACCGCTCGTTTCAACGGTGTGTCATCTCAGGATAGCCCGGTTTCCGGGCGGCTCACCACCCGAAGCTCGGCCGTCTGCCGGCTCTGGTGCTTGAGGCGCCGGACACAGCGCTCGAGGGTTTTGGAAATCCGGGCATGGGACCGGATCATGGAAATCTTGGGCCAGGTTGCTCGCTCGCCGGCGAGAATCATTTCCCGGATGAAATCCGGGTCTGGATTCGCAAGCATCCGGAGGTAGTGTTTCATCGAATAGCGGGGCGCAATGGTGACATCGCCGGAGTAACGCTGAGCCAGGATGGTGTAGAGTTGCCCGGACACCTGCCGCAGCAGCTCCGGTTTTACCCGCTTGCGCAGATAGTCGAACACGCCCTGCCCGTGAAACTGAATTTCGGATTTGAGCAGATGCAGGGGCAAGCCGGAGAGGGACAGTTTTTCTTCGCTGCTGCGCTGGCTCAGGAACGGCACCACATGAGGGTTGGTCTGACTGACGATCGTGAAGTTGACATCGTACAGGTGCATCAGACGATCAATCGGCAGATCGCTAACCACCGAACCATCGACAAATTTCAGCCGCGGCATGTACGGCAAGGCATTGCCGTGGATGTCCTTTTTCATCAGCGTGACCGGCGGAAAGATACCGGGAACCGCGGCACTGGCCAGGGCGGCACTCCAGACCAGCAGATAGGGCGAGGTGTAACCGCACAACAGCCGGGCTTTCTGGTGACTCTGGATGGGGGAGACACTGATATTGATGGAGCGGCCGGTGCGTTGATAGGCCTCCTCGAATGTGTATTCTCCGATGTTCGCGCGAAGGCAGTTGCGCAGCTGATCCTGATCCATCAGACCGTCGCCGCGAATCGCGCTGAGCAGTCCGCGCCATTTCCAGGCTTTCAGATTATGGTTCTCGGGCACCAGCATTTCCGGAATCTCGGCGTCGCTGTGCACCCCCAGGATCGCAGCGATAATCGCGCCGATGCTGGAACCGGCGATCACCTGGGGCAGCAACCCTTTCTCCCACAGTGCCTTGATGACCCCGAAATGGAACATCCCCAGGGTCGCACCGCCGCTGAGTAACAACGTTGGCCTGCCATAGCTGGTCAGCGTGTCCCGAAAAAACTGAAGTTTGTCGGCAACAGGAAAGCCCGGAACCGGGTGGTCGCACAGGTAATCCAGCGCCTCACAGACCTGGGTGATGTACTCCTCGATCAGGTGCTTCGTGCCCACCCGGGACTGGCTATACAGCGCGGGATTGCCCATGTTGCCGAGGTCGTGGTGCAAGCCTTCGCGCAGCGCACGTTTGAGGCGCTCGAAGTCGTTCTGCTGACGGTAGTGCTTGAGGTTACTGAGGCGATCGTAGATCAGCTCGTAATGGTAGAGATCCGACGCGAAATCCTCTTTCCAGTCGGCCTTGCCCTCCAGAAAGTCGAGCTCCAGCGCAGCCGCCTTCCAGACTTCGTAATTGGGGGCTTCGGCCAGCATCTTGCGGAATTTGGCAATTTTCGGATCCCTGATCACTGTGACCTCCTTCGTCCTATTGGCCCGATGCCGGAGCCTAGAAATCCTCCAGCATCAGCTCTTCATCGTCGCCGCCGGCAAAAGGATCCCGGGTCATCTTGCCGTCGTTGATCATAAACTCCCGACGCTGCAGGAAGGCGTTGCGGACAAACACGTAGCTGTCGCCGGAAATAAAGCTTTCGGCTGGAATCAGATCCGCCCGTTTGTCCACAATCTGCAGTGCCCGACCGTAGTAGTTATACGGGCTGTCGACGTTATCCCACAGCGAAGGCAGAACGAAGCCATCTGTCCCCAGGCCGGCAAAGTGACGCGGATTCGATGGCCCCAGCAAAGGCAGCATCAGATAGGGCCCCGACCCCACGCCCCAGTGCCCCAGGGTCTGCCCGAAATCCTCCGGTCGCTCCGGCAAATCGAACGCCGTGGCGACATCGATCAGGCCGGCGAGCCCGAACACGGTGTTGTAGGTGAACCGGCCCGCGGCCACCACGGCCGACTCGGGTTTGGCCTGCAACAGGCTGTTGGTGAAGTTGCGCACTTCCTGAAGGTTGTTGAAAAAGTTAGTGACACCGCGGTCTACGAAATCCGGGGTCAGGGTGCGGTAGGTTTGCGCCACCGGCTTCAGAAACCAGCGGTCCAGGGTTTCGTTAAAGCGGTAAACCTTGCGGTTCCACGACTCGTAGGGGTCGTTCGGATCTGCGGGCGGCGCACCGGCGGGGGCAGGTTCCTGAGGTACCTGGGCCGATGCGATGCCGGCAGGCAAGCCAAGGCTCAACACGCCAACGACGATCAGGTGTAAGGACAGGCGCCGGACACTGAAATGTCTCATCGCTCACTCTTGGGTTGTGAATTTCGTTTCGCTTCGTCAACAATACCGGCGCACAGTTATTTTTATTCGTCATCTTCCGGAGGAATCCGATGTCAGTACCGGGAAATCATGTCAGCACCCTGCCCTTGTCCCTGCGCTGGGGTGATATGGATGCATACGGCCACGCCAACAATACGGTTTATTTCCGCTTTTTCGAGGAAGCCCGTATCGTCTGGCTCGCATCCCTGAATCTTGGAGGTCCGGAAGAACCCACCGGGCCAGTCATTATAAAGACCAGCGCCACCTTTCTGAAAGAACTAACGCACCCGGCATCCGTGATTGTCGACACCTACGCGGATAAGGCGGGCAACACCAGTCTCGACACCTACCACCTACTGACCGACGCAGACACCGGAGCCGTGTACGCCGAAGGCTACGCGAAAATCGTCTGGATTGATCGGGAGCAGCGCACATCAACGGCGCTGCCAGACGCGCTCAGGGCGCTGGCAGCACGCTGACGGAAATGGGTTTCAACGGCGCCGTACCACGACGCTGCCAATCGAGTAGCCGGCGCCGAAGGAACAGATCACCCCGAGGTCACCCGAGTTCAGATCGTCGTTGTACTTGTGGAACGCGATGATGGAGCCCGCAGAGCTGGTATTGGCGTATTCGTCCAGAATCACCGGCGCTTCCTGCTCCGTCGCATCGCGGCCGAGCACCTTGCGGGCAATCAGCTGGTTCATGTTCAGGTTGGCCTGATGCAACCACATCCGGCGCAGATCCGCTGGCGCCAGTTCCAGTGCCTCCAGGTGGTTCTGAATGGTCTGCGCAACCAGCGGCGATACTTCCTTGAACACCTTGCGCCCTTCCTGGACGAACAGCTTGTCCGGCTTACCGACACCGGAGTCATCCGCCCGGTTCAGGAAGCCGAAATTGTTGCGGATATTATTGGAGAATTTGGTTTTCAGGCGCGTGCCCAGAATGTCAAAGCCCTGGCGGGAAGACACATCCTGCTCTCGCTCGACCAGAATCGCGGTGCAGGCGTCGCCGAAGATAAAGTGGCTGTCCCGGTCACGGAAGTTGAGGTGGCCGGAACAGATTTCCGGGCTGACCACCAGCACCGCACGCGCGGAGCCGTTTTCAACCGAGTTGACGGCCGCCTGCAACCCGAAGGTCGCCGAGCTGCAGGCCACGTTCATGTCGTAGGCAAAGCCGTCGATACCCAGCGCGTTCTGGACCTCGATGGAAATAGCCGGATACGGCCGCTGCATGTTCGAGCAGGCGATGATGACCGCATCGACATCGGCCGGGCTCTTGCCAGCCTGTTCCAGAGCTTCGTTGCAGGCCTGAACCGCCATCTCGCACTGGACCGACGGTTGGTCGTTTGAGCGCTCGGGGATGTACGGTTTCATCCGCTTGGGATCAAGAATGCCCTCTTTGTCGATCACATGGCGACGCTTGATGCCGGATGCCTTTTCGATAAAGGCCGAAGACGAGTGCTGCAGGGCAACAAGCTCCCCCCGCTCAATCGCATCGGCGTGTTCGGCGTTGTACATATCAACATACTGGTTGAACGCTGCCACCAGTTCGTCGTTGTCGATGGTTGCTGGCGGTGTGTAGAGACCGGTTCCGCTAATGACGGCTTTAATCACGCTAACCCCACGTCATGTTTGTAAAATCGATTCAACAGGCTTGTCTTGCTGGTAAAAATACTAACACAGTCTTCGCCGATTACCCCCGAGGCTTCGATAACTACGCACTTGTTCGGTGCAGGCCGCGAGGGCCGGTCACACCCGAACTTTTTCCCACTGCCGGTCGAGCCTCTTCACCGAAACCGTAGTCGCGGTGCCCAGTTGCTGGGCAAAAAACGATACCCGGAACTCCTCCAGCATCCATCGGTACAGCGCCAGCTCCGGATCGCGAATGCCCTGGCGCTGGTGTTCGTCGCGCTTGCTGGCGTACCGCGACCAGAGCGGCCCGAAGGTGTGCAGAAATTCCCGCTCCCGCCCCATCTCGCGGGGCATTTTTTCCAACCGGATCAGGGCCGCTTCGAAATACACCCCGAAACGGGCCAGCCATTGTGCCGGCGTGGCAACCAAAAACCCTTGGAATACAAGATGTTCGAGCTGGAACTTGAGGTCCGCCATGCTGTTAGCCAGGGCGAGATTGATCTTGCCTTTGAGCCGCTTCGCCACCTGTTGGTAGCCGGACAGGGCCTGGAACAGGCGCTCGTCCGCCGCCTCCAGGGCCGGAATAAAATCGCTGCGGTGTTGCTCGAACACCGCTTCGAACGCCGGCTTTGACCGTGGGATGCCGGTGGCCAGGAAATGCTGCATCACCGCCGACAGGACCAGGTCATCGAGCAGCATCCGGGCTTGGCCGACGGGTGCAAACAGCAAGGCCGATTGCTTGAATCTGGGCAGTTTCCGCTCCAAATCCTGTAACGTGTTGCCAAAGCGGTGAACGATCAGGCGCGCGACGCCCCGGCGGGTCGTATCCTCCGCCGTCAGGGCATCCAGGCAACGAATTTCCCGAACCCCATGGCCCAGGTCCTCCAGCGCCGGGTAGACCGTTACCTGCATACCGCCTTTCTCGGTCTGGACCTGCTCTGGCAGAGTGCCAAACTGCCAGTCGGTGTGCTCCTGCGCCGGAGGGCGCTCGTCCGGGGCCTGGGTCGCGGCGGATGCCAGCGCCGCTTCCGCCTTGCCCTCCAATTCGGCCTGAACCTGTGCCGGTTCACGGCTTTCGGCCAGTACCTTGCCTTTGTCACCCAAAACCCGGAGGTTCATTCTCAGGTGTTTCGGCAGATCCTGTTCGGACCAGGCATCCGGGTCAATCCGCACCCCGGTCATGCGCCGAAGTTGTTCGCCGAGTTGCTGGGTCAGGGGCTCATTGCTGGGCTGCATATTGGCCAGCGCGGCGTCGACAAAATCCGGGACGGGCACAAAATTCCGGCGCAGGGCTTTCGGTAGCCCCTTGATCAGTGCGATGCACTTTTCCCGAAGCAGCCCCGGCACGAGCCACTCCAGGCGCCGGGTCGGGATCTGCTTGAGCGCCATCAGCGGAACCTGGAGGGTGACGCCGTCGCGCTCACTGGTGGGCTCGAATTCGTAGCTGAGCGGATACCGGATACCTTCCCACTCCAGGTAATCCGGGTACTGCTCCGCGGCCTCGGCATCCACCGGGCGCTGGAGCACATCCGACTCGGTCAGTTCGAGCCGTTTCAGTTCGGTGGCGGACAGCCCTTGCCACCAACTTTCGAAGTGCCGACCGCTGACGATACTCTCGGGCAGCCGCTGATCGTAGAACTCGAACAGCACCTCATCGTCCACCAGAAGATCCCGACGGCGAGTCTTGTTTTCAAGCTCTTCCACCGAGGCCAACATGCTTCGGTTGTGCTCGATGAATGGCGCTTTGGAGCGGAAATCCCCTTCCACCAGGGCCCGACGAATAAAAAGCCGGCGACATTCCGCCGGATCAATGCGGGTGTAAGCGATTCGACGCTTGGCGACGATATCGAGGCCATACAGGCTTACTCGTTCATAGCCCATGACCTGGGCCCGCTTCTGCTCCCAGTGCGGTTCGAAGTAGTGGCGCTTTGCCACATGCCCGGCCAGGGGCTCAATCCACTCCGGCTGTATGCTCGCCACCATGCGCGCGAACACCCGGCTGGTCTCGACGATTTCTGCGGCCACAATCCATTTCGGCGCGGATTTGGCGACTTTCGACCCTGGAAAGATCAGCACTTTCCGGTTCCGGGTCGCCAGATACTCACGTTTATCCATTTTCACCGCGACCTGACCAAGCAGGCCGGCCAGGATCGCTTTGTGCAAGGCCTCGTAATTGGCGGGCTGGGCATTGATCGGGAGCTTCTGTTCCCGGCAGATCAGCGTCAGCTGACGATGAATATCACGCCACTCGCGCATCCTCATCCAGCTCAGGAAAGTCTTCTGGCACAGTTTCTTGAGCTGATTCTGGGACAGTTCCTGACGCTGTTCCTCGTACCAGTTCCAGATGTTGAGCAAGGTGGCGAAATCAGACTCTTTGTCGTTGAACGGCGCATGGGCCTGGTCTGCGGCCTGCTGTTTGTCCTGTGGCCGTTCTCTCGGGTCCTGAATGCTGAGGCCGGCGATTACCACCAGAATCTCAGCCAAGCTGCCGAGCTCCGCCGCAGTGACCAGCATCCGGGCCAAGCGTGGGTCCAGAGGCAGGCGCGCCATGGTGCGTCCCAGCCCGGTCAGCCGGCGCCGGTCGTCAACCGCCCCCAGCTCCTCCAGCAATTTGTAACCGTCGTTAACCTGTTTTCGGTCCGGTGATTCGAGAAACGGAAAATCCCGGATATCACCAAGCCCGGAGGTTGTCATCTGCAGGATGACCGAGGCGAGATTGGTTCGCAGGATTTCCGGATCGGTGTACTCCGGGCGGTTGAGAAAATCCGTTTCGTCGTAGAGCCGGAAACAGATGCCCGGCGCCACCCGACCGCAGCGCCCGGCGCGCTGATTGGCGCTGGCCTGAGAGATCGGCTCGATGGGCAGCCGCTGGATCTTGGAACGGACACTGTAGCGGCTGATGCGCGCGACGCCGGTATCGATCACATAGCGGATACCCGGCACCGTCAGCGAGGTCTCGGCGACGTTGGTGGAAAGCACAATGCGCCGGCCCCGGTGGGCCTGGAAAACCCGGTTCTGCTCTTGGTTGCTCAACCGCGAGTACAGCGGCAAAACCTCGGTGTGTCTGAGCTCGGCGTGCCGGAGGACCTTGCTCATATTGCGGATTTCCCGCTCACCGGGGAGAAACACCAGAACATCGCCAGGCGGCTGTTTGGCCCGGCGTTCGTGCTCTTCGATTTCCGTCAGAGCATTCAACACGCCATCGGCCCAGCCCTGATCCCGGTCGTCCTCGTCCCCGGTGAGCGGCCGATACCGAATGTCGACCGGATAGGTCCGGCCACTGACTTCAATGACCGGAGCCTGTTCAAAAAATTCGCTGAACCGCTCAACCTCGATCGTCGCCGACGTGATGATGATTTTCAGATCCGGACGCTTGGGCAAGAGCTGGCGCAGGTAGCCCAGCAGAAAATCGATGTTCAGGCTGCGTTCATGCGCCTCATCGATGATCAACGTGTCGTAGCGGTCGAGAAAACGGTCGTTCTGGATTTCCGCCAGCAGGATGCCGTCGGTCATCACCTTCACCCGCGACTGATCCGACGTGGTATCGGTAAAACGCACCTGATAGCCCACTTGTTGCCCTATCGGCTCGCCCAGTTCCTCCGCAATCCGGGCAGCGACAGTGCGGGCAGCGATGCGCCGTGGCTGGGTATGACCGATGAGCCCGCGCACACCCCGGCCCGCCTCCAGGCATATTTTGGGGATCTGGGTGGTCTTTCCGGAGCCGGTTTCGCCCGCCACGATCACCACCTGATGCTGCTCCAAGGCCTTGCGTATATCGTGTATCCGCTCTGACACCGGCAGCGTGTCGGGAAAGGTCACAGCCGTGTGCATCGCCTGTCGCCGCTGTACTTTCTCTTCGCCCTGCTCGAGCCAGCGCGACAGCTTGTCGATGTCCTTTTCGGTCGGCCGACCTTTGATTCTGGCGACGTGCCGGGCGATACGTGCGGCCTCGGTCTGGGCACACCCGTCCAGCTGGTCCAGCAGCGGCTGCAGCTCTGGGGACACCTTCTGTGGGCGTCGGTGACGACGATCGGTAGTTGGAGGGGTCATGGATTCAGGAAACCACTTGGATGCGTTCAGTCTGAATGTCGGAGCGGGACAGTCTAGCGGGAAACCCGCGGCTGAAAAACACAAAACCCCGCCTGGGCGGGGTTTTGTCAGGGCTGAGCCAGGGTTACTGCTTGCTGGCTTCGTCCCGCAGTTCGCGACGCAGAATCTTGCCGACGTTGGTTTTCGGCAGTTCGTCGCGGAATTCGAAGAACTTCGGCACCTTGTAGGCGGTCAGGCGCTCCCGGCAGAACTCTTTCAGTTCGTTCTCGGTGACACCTTCTTCCGTCGGCACCAGGAACACCTTCACGGCCTCACCACTCTTGGCGTCCGGAATGCCAACCGCGGCACATTCGACAACCTTCGGGTGGCTGCTGACCACATCCTCAATTTCGTTCGGGAATACGTTGAATCCGGAGACAATGATCATGTCTTTTTTGCGGTCAACGATTCGGATGTAGCCGTCTTCCTGAATCAGGGCGATGTCACCCGTTTTCAGGAAACCGTCGTCAGTGAAGGATTTCTGGGTGTCTTCCGGGCGCTGCCAGTAACCCCGCATCACCTGCGGGCCTTTCACACACAACTCTCCCGGCTCACCCAACGGCGTTTCATTGCCTTCTTCGTCGATGGTTTTCACCACCGTATTGGGAATCGGCAATCCGATGGTGCCCAGTTGGATGGCGCTGTTCGGGTTGAAGGTAACCACCGGCGACGTTTCCGTCATGCCATAGCCCTCGGAAATTTCGCAGCCGGTCACCCGCTGCCACATTTTGGCCGTGTCGCTGGTCAGCGCCATACCACCGGAGGAGGTCAGCTTCAGCGAGCTGAAATCAAGATCCTGGAACTCTTCGTTATTGCACAGGGCAACAAACAGGGTGTTCAGACCGAGAAACGCGGTGAATTTGTGGTTTTTCAGCTCTTTGACAAAGGCTGGGATGTCGCGGGGGTTCGGGATCAGTACGTTGTGCGCACCCGCTTCGAGCATGATCCCGCAATTCAGAGTGAACGAGTAGATGTGGTACAGCGGCAGCGGCGCGATCACCACTTCCGAACCTTCCTTCACGGTGTCTTCCATCATCGGACGCACCTGGAGCAGGTTGGCGACCAGGTTACCGTGGGTCAGCATCGCACCTTTGGCAACGCCGGTCGTACCGCCGGTGTACTGAAGCACGGCAATGTCGTCTTTCTTGCACTCGACCGGGGTAAACGTCTCCCGGGCTCCGGCGCTCAGCACCGCTGGCAGTTTGTGGGCGCCCGGGATATTGAACGGGGGCACCATTTTCTTGACGTGCTTGACGACCGCGTTCATCAGCGTGCGCTTGATCGGCGAGTGCATATCGGCAATCTCGGTCACGATCACATGCTCGATGCCGGTCTGCGGAACGACCTTCTCTGCGTTCTCGGCCATGTTCGCCAATACCACCAACGCCTTGGCACCGGAATCGTTGAACTGGTGCTCCATTTCGCGCTGAGTATACAGCGGATTGGTGTTCACGACGATCAAACCGGCGCGCATCGCCCCGAAGACCACCACCGGATACTGAGTCACATTCGGCATCTGAACGGCGATACGGTCGCCGGGCTTGAGATCGGTTTTGTTTTGCAGCCAGGCGGCGAAGTTGCGGCTCTGGGTGTCCAGGTCACGGTAGGTGAGCGTTACGCCAACAGCACTGAATGCCGGGCGATCAGCGTACTTTTTGACCGCCTGTTCAAAGACATCCACCATGCTCTTGTACTTGTCCAGGTTTACCTCGCGCGGCACGCCGGCGGGGTATTTGTCCTGATAGAACTGCTCGAAATCCATCACCATCTCCTGTTTGGCGCTTCTGATTGTAATGGTCTACCCATGTCCAACTGATCAAAAAATCAACCCGACAAAAGTATCAGCCTCAAAAAATTGGGGAGAGAATAGCAGTTTTAACACCGATGAGGTAGGTTTCAGACACGGCACCAAACAACGGTTTTCGTTCACATTACGCAATGGAGCGCAGCATGAGTGACACCCTCGACACCCTTGAAAACATCACCTACGACGAGCTGAACGAAGGCGATACCGCTACCTTCACCCGGACACTCACCGAGGATGATCTGGTTCTGTTCGCGGCGGTATCCGGCGACGTCAATCCGGTGCATCTGGATGCCGAGTTCGCGTCGGGCTCGATGTTCAAGGAACGGATAGCGCACGGTATGTGGAGCGGTTCGCTCATCTCGGCAGCCCTGGCCACCGTTATGCCCGGGCCGGGCACGATTTACCTTGAGCAAAGCCTTGCGTTCAAACGACCGGTCAAGCTCGAAGACACCATCACAGTGACCCTCAAGGTTTTGCGTAAAGAGCCCAAAAACCGTGTCGTCTTTGAATGCGATGTCCGCAATCAGAATGAGGAACAGGTGGTCTCTGGAGAAGCCAAGGTCATTGCACCGAAGGAGAAAGTGTCACTGCACAAACCCAGCCTGCCGGCCATTTCGATCGAACGCTGACGTTTCAAGCAAGGCGCCTGACCGGGCTTTGACTAGCCCGGCAGGAAATCGATCGGGAAACGAACCGTTCTCTGGGCCACGTCGGCAGCCCCGAAATTGAACAACCGGACCCGCATGGCAATACGTTGCTCCAGTGCCGGATTGTCCAGCTCGGAACTGACCACCTGGCAGGCGGAGACGGAGCCATCGGGTTCGATCACCAGCTCAAGCAATACCTTGCCCTCCAAAGTCGGGTCCTGGCGAAGCTCACGCTTGTACAGTGAGTACAGAGCGGTTTTCTGGGCATCGAACACTTTCCGGATATTGCTCATAGGGCGCTCACCAACGGCCGGGGCCCTGGTCACTGGCGCACTGGCAACCTGGGTCGCCGGCGCTTCGCTCACCTCCACCGTTTTCACCTCGTGGCCGGCAACCGCAACCTCGACGTCCGGCGCAGCCATTTGGTCGACACCCCCGCTCCCCGCCAATACCGCTTCGGGCGTGGGCTGCCTGACGGTTGCTGCCGAGGCGTCCGTGGTGTTGGCCGTCAGTGCGGCTGTGGGGGTACGGGTCGGCGCCCGAAGCGTCGCCAGTCGATCGCGCATGGCCAGCAGGCCGGACCGGGCCGCGGTCTCCCGGGCCTGTTCCACGGTTTGGGTGGGCGCCGGTGGCGGACGGCGTTCCGGCGCCGGCTTTGCCACTTTGGCGATCGGTTTCGGTTCCGGCTTTGGCGGTTCGGGTTGCGTTGTTGGTTCTGGCGATTCCGGCGGTTCCGGCAGCACCGGCTCAGGCGCGGGCTCAGGGCGAGGTTTGGGGGCCTGGACGAGGCGGGCCAACTGAGGCGGAATTTTTTCTACCTCAGCCCGTTCCGGTTCCGGCAATTCCACCGTTGGTATCAGCACTGCAGGTGGCAGGAACAGTACCGTCACCAACAGCGAAATGGCCGCATATCGCCTCCGTTCCCCCTGCTCCCGGGACCATGGCAGTCCTGCCGTTGTCGCTTGCAGGGTCAGTGTTTCAGCCATTCACCACCTCCGGCACTACCGCCAGCCGAACCTGCCGGAACTGCTCATCCACACACGTCTGCATAATTGTCCGCAGCAACCGGTAACTGGTCTCCTTGCTGGCCATGATAGTAATGGGTAAGCCTTCCTCGGGAATATCGGTTCGCTGGGCGCGGCGATACGCCAGCTCTTCGGCCAGCCCGGTGACCTGACGGTCACCACTTTCGATACCGTCGGTTCGCGCCACTTCCCGCCCCTGGACCAGCACCGAGCGGCCGGTCACCTGAACAATCAGCGTATCCCGCGCGATCTGCTCCGCCGTCGACGTTGGCAAAGGAACATCGTTGGGGTTCTGAAGCACCTTCACATCCGAGGAATTGACCATCAGGAAAAACACCAGAATGGTAAAAATATCCATCAGGGAAACCAGATTCAGCCCGCCGGCTTGATGCATCCGACCGTAATGTCGCTTGATTCTCAGGGAACGGCTGGATTTTCTCATGCGCCCTCCCCCGGATTGCTGGTCTCGGCTTCCGCCAGTTCCCGATCCGCCGAAGCGTCCATCAGCGCGATGTCCGGGAACAACTCACCTTCGACGACACTGGCTGCAACCACCGCCGGATAGCTGCGAACCGTGTCCATGGTGCGCACCAGCGTCTGATAGTCGATGTCTGGCCCGACTTCGAGCGTGATGTCGGTTTTCTCCGGCAGCCGCGCCTTGATTTGCCGAAGCACATCGCGCAAGGCGCCAAAGTCCTGCTCACCTGACGGCTTCGCCGGCAGCGCCCGAATGACGCCGCGCTCGCTGTCAGCAACCTCCAGTCCGGACGGCACCAGAGTGACGACCAAATTCAGCGACTCGGCCTCGGGGGCCTCGCCGGAGGACTGCCCCGGAAAGTTCAGCTCAAGCATTCGTACCTGAGTGAACACCATGCCCAGCAGCAACACCGGCACCAGAACAATCATCAGGTTCAGGAACGGCGTGATGTCCAGCTCCGGCGAGCTACTCAGTCTGCGGTGTCGACGTCTCACGTGGTGGTTTCCTTTATCTGCTCCGCGATCGGTGACCCGGCGCTCAGGCAGCGGCCCGGGCCGACGGCGGCAAAGGCTGTGAAATCAGGTTGAGCACCTTGACACCCGCCATCTCGAAACTGTCGACAATTTCATTGGTTCGGGTTTGCAACAGGGCATGAAACATCAGCAGCGGAATGGCGGACATCAGGCCAAACGCCGTGGTGTTCATGGCAACGGAAATACTCTGAGACAACAGACTGGCTTTCTGCGAGGGATCGGCGGCGGCGACCGCCGTGAACGCGGAGATAAGGCCGATAATGGTTCCCAGCAGCCCCAGCAGGGTGGCAATGTTGGCGAGGGTCGCGAGGTACTGGGTACGTTTCTCGAGCCGGGGCAGAACTTCCATCAAGCCCTCCTCCATGGCGTATTCAATATCCTCACGGCGGGCGTCATTCACCAGCCGGCCCAGTCCCGCACCCATAATGGTGGCAATGGGGCTGTCCGAGTGGGTGGCGACCTTCATCGCCTTCTGGTAGTCCCGTTTCTGGATCAACGGCAGGATCGCGCGGTCGAAGGCGAGCCGGCTCTTGCGTCTGACCGAGGCCAGGTAGATAAACCGCTCGAGCGTGATGACCAGGCCTATGGCCAGGACCACCGCGATCGGATACATGAAGGGGCCACCTTCCTGAAAAAAACGAACAACCGTGTCCATCATGTCACTTCTCCTGCTGATAGCTGCAATACAGAGTCAGAACCCTCTGGGCTCCAGGGTGAAAGGGTCCAAGGTGTCCCGGAATCGGCGGTGGTTTTCCAGGGCGATCGGGTCCAACGGCTCCTCCAGGCCCGCGTCCCGGTCGGTCAGTTCTGCCCGCGGTCGCTGGGGCAGCGAAGGTGGCTGCCAGGGAAGGATGAACAGTATCCGTGGATCATCCTCGCCGGTCGTGGCTGCAATG
>JBPEXU010000341.1:0-2885 GCA_052031225.1 Marinobacter sp.
GTTTATGTTTAGCTGAGTTCAGAGTATGCCCCGGTAGCATTGCTTGCGATCTTTCCGGAGCAGTTAGAACAGATCGAATAGTCTAAGATGCCGGAATGAATGACAACACGGATTACATCGATTGCTTCAAATGCCTCCCGTTCGATGACGGTAGTCTTGCTGTGCTCACCCAGGGCACCATCAAACCCATTGGCTTCTAAGCACTCGAATTAGTCACACAAGTCTCTTCCGGTCGTTTCCCAACTGCCTCCGCTTTGGAACTTCCACGCATTAAGCAGTGATAAAGAAGAAACTCCATAACACATCATGGTCGCCTTTAAGAAAAATGCGGATCCCTTGATAAGAATCGCCCCTGACCCCAAACTCTGACGTAGATAAAAGGAACTCCACCCACGGCTCCGCTAGTATGGCGCAAGCTGGACACGACTTAACACCATCACGGCTGAGAAGAGGATCTATGAACAACCCGTTACTGACTGACGACCTGTTGCCCAAGTTCGACCACATCCGAACCGAGCACATGGAAACGGCCATCGACCAGATTCTCAGCGAAAACCGCGTGAAGATCGCGAGCCTGGCACAGCAGGAGGATCCGACCTGGGACACCCTGGTGCAGCCGATGCAGGCGCTGGAGAACCGGCTCAGCAATGCCTGGTCGGTGATCTCGCACCTGAACGGGGTGATGAACAACGACGAACTGCGCGCGGTGTACAAGCGCTGCCTGGATAAGCTCACCGAATACAGCACCGAAGTGAGCCAGAACGAAGCGCTCTGCAACGCCTACAAAAAACTGGCCGCCCGCGACGATTTCAGCCAGCTCGATCAAGCCCAGCGCAAGGCGGTGGAGAATACCCTGCGTGACTTCCACCTGGGCGGCGTCGATCTGCCCGAGGATCAGAAAAAGCGTTACGCCGACTTGTCCCGGGAGCTGGCCGAGCTGTGCAACAAATTCAGTGACAACGTGCTGGATGCCACCCAGCACTGGTACAAGCACATCACCGATGCCGACGCCCTGGCCGGCTTGCCGGAAACGGCGCTGGAGGGAGCCCGGCAGGCGGCGCGCCAGAAGGGACTGGAGGGGTTTGTCATTACCCTGGATTTCCCCAGCTTCCACCCGGTCATGACGTATTGCGACAACCGGGCGCTGCGCCGGGAAGTGTATGAGGCGTTCGTCACCCGCGCCTCCGATCAGGGCCCCGATGCCGGTAAGTGGGACAACACCCCGGTGATGGCGGAGATTCTCAAGCGCCGGCATGCGCTGGCGCAGCTGCTGGGTTTCAAACACTACGCCGAGCGTTCACTGGCCACCAAGATGGCTCGCAGCACCGAGGAGGTGCTCGACTTCCTGAACCAGCTCGCGGCCAAATCCAAACCCCAGGCCGAGCGCGAATTCGCCGAGCTGAAAGAATTTGCTGCCAGCGAGTACGGCGTCGACGATCTCCAGGCCTGGGACGTGGGCTACTACAGCGAAAAGCTCCGGCAGAAGCAGTACGACATTTCGCCGGAAACGCTGCGGCCCTGGTTCCCGGTCGACAAGGTGGTGCCGGGCCTGTTCCGGGTCGCGGAGAAACTGTTCGGTATTCAGATTGAAGCCCACCCGGAGGTGGAAACCTGGCACGAGGACGCCCGCGCCTACAGCATCCGCCGCGATGGCGAGATCATTGCCTGGTTCTACCTGGATCTGTTTGCCCGCCAGGGCAAGCGGGGCGGCGCCTGGATGGCGGATTGCCGGGTTCGCTGGCGCAATCAGCGGGGCACGTTGCAACTGCCGGTGGCCTTCCTGACCTGCAACTTCACCCCACCGGTGGATGGCAAGCCGTCGTTGCTGACCCACGACGAGGTCACCACCCTGTTCCACGAGTTCGGGCATGGCCTGCACCACATGCTGACCCAGGTCGAGGTGATGGATGTCTCCGGCATCAACGGCGTGGCCTGGGACGCGGTCGAACTGCCCAGCCAGTTCCTGGAAAACTGGTGCTGGCATCCGGAATCGCTGGCCCTGATCGCCAGCCACCACGAGACCGGCGAACCGCTGCCGGAGGATCTGCTTGAAAAACTGCTGGCGGCGAAGAATTTCCAGTCCGGCATGGCCATGGTCCGTCAGCTGGAGTTCGCCCTGTTCGATTTCCGCCTGCACGCGGAGTTTACCGATCAGGCCCCCACCAACCCGCTGGACATGCACCGGCAGGTTCGTGACCAGATTGCGGTGATCGAGGCACCGGCGTTCAACCGGTTCCCCAACGCCTTCTCCCACATCTTCGCCGGTGGTTACGCGGCGGGGTACTACAGTTATAAGTGGGCCGAGGTGCTGGCGGCCGATGCGTTCTCGCTGTTCGAGGAAAACGGCATCTTCGATCCGGCCACCGGAGAAGCGTTCCTGCGTCACATCCTGGAGCAAGGCGGCTCTCAAGAGCCGATGACGCTGTTCAAGGCATTCCGTGGCCGGGAGCCGCAGGTCGATGCCCTGCTGAAACAATCCGGCATTACAGGCGAAGCCGCCTGAGCCGGTTTACGCCGGCCACCGTCTGGATGGCCGGCTGCTGATTCTGGAGACCACGTATTATGGCCAGTCCGAAACGTTTCATTGCCGGTGCCGTGTGCCCCCGCTGCGCCGAGATGGACAAAATTGTGATGTTCACGGACGACAACGACAAGCAGGTGCGCGAGTGCGTGGCCTGCGGTTTTACCGATGCTCTGTCGGAGGAACCGTCGGTGCCGGAGTTGGAAACCCGGGTGAACAAGCGTAGGAACGACGACGACCACACGGTGAAACAGGTGGTGTTTTTCAAGGCCAAGCAGGAGGACTAACGGTCGTCTGGGTTGGGGGCTGCGAGGGGGCAGGGGGTATTGCCCTTGGGAATGGAACTCGCTGCGCTCAGACATCC
>JBPEXU010000342.1:0-2534 GCA_052031225.1 Marinobacter sp.
CCCCTTCGCGGGCTGCCATTGCGTTTGCGTGACCGACGACTCTTACGCGCGCAAACACCCCTTCGGGTTTAGCAACTTCCGCGCTTACTGGATCGCGCGCCTGGGGGCCACTCTTGCGCAGTATTCCATGCTGCTCATCATCGGGTGGCAGACCTATAATATCGCGCGCGATGCAGGAATGTCCGTGGCCGAATCTTCTGGTCAACTGGCGTTGATCGGCCTGCTGCAGTTCGCCCCCCTCTTCATACTGACGCCGTTTGCCGGACTTGCCGCTGATCGTTTTGATCGACGCAACATCGGGCGGCTTACAGTCGTTCTGCAGCTTGCCTGTGCCGCGATCCTGGGTTGGGTGACCTTCCACGAAACTGTTGCGCTGAGTGTGCTCTACGGAATTGCGATACTTCTCGGCATTGCGAGAGCGTTCTCCGGTCCGGCTCTTTCTGCCCTCGCCCCGAACCTCGTGCCCAAGGCAATCCTGCCAAACGCGATCGCGCTCTCTTCCATATCCTGGCAGGTCGGAATGATCGTTGGGCCCGCTCTTGGCGGGTATCTTTACGTTATCGACCCGACCCTGCCTTACGCAATTTCTGCTATCCTGTTCCTGTTCTCAGCCATCGCTCTCAGCATGATTGGCATGGTACCACAGCCCGCCGTGCGCAAGGATCAGCGCCCGATCGGCCAGGTGGTCGATGGCATGAAGTATGTCTGGCACAACAAGATGGTGCTCGGGGCGATCACACTCGACCTGTTTGCTGTGTTTCTTGCGGGCGCAACGGCGCTGTTCCCAGTTTACGCGCGCGACATATTGCAGGTCGGCGCGACTGGCCTCAGCCATCTGGCGATGGCGCCCGCTGTAGGAGCAGCACTGACTGCGCTCTATTTCAGTTTCCGGCCACTCAAGACCAATGTCGGGCCAAAAATGCTCTGGGCAGTTTTCGTCTTCGGCCTTGCAACAATCGTCTTCGGTTTCTCAACCAGCATGCCCCTGAGCCTGGCCATGCTTCTCGTTGTCGGGGCAGCTGATATGTTCAGCGTCTATATCCGACAGTCGCTGATCCAACTGCACACGCCCGATGACAAGCGGGGACGTGTTTCAGCGGTTTCGCAAATGACGATCAGCGCCTCAAACGAGTTTGGAGATTTCTTCTCCGGATCGCTGGCGTTTCTGATCGGGCCAGTTGCCGCCGTCGTCACTGGTGGTGTGGGCGCAATCGCAACTGTGGCCCTGTGGAGCCGGATTTTTCCTGTCCTGCGGACGACAAAAACCTTCGATCCGCCTGACGAACTGCTACACTCCCCCAAACAAGACCGACCTGAGGAGGCCTGATATGAAAGCCGCAAACATTCTTGAGACAATTGGCAGGACGCCGCACATCCGGCTGTCTCGCCTCTTTCCCGACCATGAGGTCTGGGTGAAGTCGGAACGCAGCAATCCCGGCGGTTCTATCAAGGACCGGATCGGGCTTGCCATGATCGAGGATGCAGAGGCTTCCGGCGCACTTAAGCCCGGTGGCACCATTATCGAACCCACCAGTGGCAACACTGGCATTGGTCTGGCGATGGTTGCGGCAGTGAAGGGATACAAGCTGATCCTCGTCATGCCGGAAAGCATGAGCCTGGAGCGCCGTCGCCTGATGCTGGCCTATGGCGCGAGTTTCGACCTGACTCCCAAGGAAAAGGGCATGAAGGGCGCGATCGAACGTGCGACCGAACTTGTCGAACAGACCGAAGGCGCATGGATGCCGAGCCAGTTTGACAATGACGCTAACTGGAAAGTCCATGTCCGGACGACGGCGCAGGAAATTCTGGAGGATTTCAAAGACAGCCCGATTGATGTCATGATTACGGGTGTCGGCACCGGTGGTCACCTCACCGGCTGTTCGGAAGAGCTCAAGCGGCACTGGCCCGAGATGAAAGCCTATGCGGTCGAACCGACCCTCTCGCCAGTAATCAGTGGCGGCCAGCCCGGCCCTCACCCGATCCAGGGGATCGGTGCAGGTTTCTTGCCCGGCAACCTCCACACTCAGGCGATCAATGGCGCTCTGCAGGTCGACCCGGAAGAAGCCAAGGAAATGGCTCGCCGTGCTGCAGCAGAAGAAGGGATGCTGGTAGGCATTTCATCGGGCGCCACACTGGCAGCCATTGCGCAAAAATTGCCCGACCTCGCGCCCGGAAGCCGGGTGCTGGGCTTCAACTATGACACCGGCGAGCGGTACCTTTCTGTGCCGGATTTTTTGCCCGTCGAGTAAAAAGAAAAGGGCGTCGGCAGTTAGCGGACGCCCTTCTCGATCTTGATGAATGATCAGTCAGGCGACGGTCTGGAACGCCTCTTCGCCCAGGGTCATCATGTTCTCGCTGCCGGTTTCGATCTTGCGGCGTAGCGCGCCAGCATCAGGCAGGAAGCGATCAGCATAGTATTTCGCCGAAACCAGCTTGGCTTCGTAGAATGCCTTGTCCTCCGGCTCACCGGCAAGCTTCTCCAGCGCTACCGTGGACATACGCAGCCACATCAGGCCGAGCACAACGATCCCCAT
>JBPEXU010000343.1:0-17829 GCA_052031225.1 Marinobacter sp.
CCTGGCGTCCCATAAGGTGACCGCCGCCACGTCCCAAACCGCCGGCAATGCCAAGGATGACAGCGCCCGCTGGCGTGATCCCAAGCGCTACCTGTGGCTGCTCGGCCCGGCCCTGCCCGGCATCGGCCTGGCAGCCCTGACCGGCTACGCCCTGGCGCCGAAAAAACTCAAGGCGCTGGCCTGGACCGGCCCGGCGTTAGTGCACGGCATCATCCCGGCACTGGATCGGGCCATCGGCGAAGACACCAGCAACCCGCCGGAATCGGCGGTCAAAACACTGGAACAGGACAAATACTACGATCGCATCGTCAAGGCCTTCATCCCGACCCAGTACGCCATGACCTTTCTGGGCGCCTGGCTGGCGAGCCGCAAGAACACTCCGATCGAGGACAAGATCGGCCTGACGCTGACCGTGGGCGCCATCAACGGCGTTGGCATCAACACCGCCCACGAGCTGGGCCACAAATCCAACAAGCTGAACAAACTGCTGGCGATGGCGGCACTGGCGCCGACCGGCTACACCCATTTTGTGGTTGAGCACAATTTCGGCCACCACAAGCGGGTCGCAACTCCGGAAGACCCGGCCAGCAGCCGCATGGGCGAAAGCTTCTGGAAGTTCCTGCCGCGCACGGTCTTCGGCGGCATCAAATCGTCGATCAAGATCGAGAAAGCGCGCCTGGCCCGCAAAGGCAAGGGCTTCTGGAGTCTCGACAACGAATTGCTGCAAGGCTGGGCCATGACCGCCGGCCTGTTCGGCACCACCACCCTGGTGTGCGGCCCGAGGGCCATTCCGTTTCTGGCGGCTCAGGCGGTCTACGGCGCCAGCCTGCTGGAAAGCGTGAATTACATTGAGCATTACGGTCTACTGCGGCAAAAAGACGAGAACGGCAAATACGAGCGGACCAAGCCCGAACACAGCTGGAACAGCAACCACATCGTCACCAACCTGTTC
Source organism: Marinobacter sp. (assembly GCA_052031225.1). Classification (GTDB taxonomy): domain Bacteria; phylum Pseudomonadota; class Gammaproteobacteria; order Pseudomonadales; family Oleiphilaceae; genus Marinobacter. The sequence continues at coordinate 953 of JBPEXU010000343.1, forward strand.
CTGTACCAGCTACAGCGCCACTCCGACCATCACGCCCACCCCCAGCGAAGCTTCCAGGCCCTGCGGCATTTCGAGAAGGCGCCGCAGCTGCCCGGCGGCTATGCCTCGATGCTGTTACCGGCGTACATTCCGCGCTGGTGGTATGAGGAAATGGATAAGCGAGTGATTGAGCACTACGAGGGCGATCTGAGCAAAATCAACTGGGACCCGGACCGCAAACAGGAATTGATGGCGAAATACGCCGACTACGCCGCCGAGGTCGCGGCCAAAGCCAAGGCCCGGAAGGCCAACCCGGCCACTGACGAGGCCGCGGCCTGAGCCCGGCCTGGCGCCTTTGGGCACAGAGGCGCGGTGCGGGCTATTTGCCCTGAAACCGCGCCTCTCTGCGCTCCAGGAACGAGCGTATGCCCTCCTGAACATCCTCACTGGCCATCACCGGCCGCAAATCCGGAAACAGCCGCTGTTTGGCCACGTCCTCACCCTCGCGCACCGCGAGTTTTGAGGACGCCAGACTGCCCTGCACGCCCAGGGGGGCGGCTTTGGCAATCTTCTCGGCGATACCCAGCGCCACGTCGAACTGCTGCCCGGGCTCGACCAGCGCCTGAACCAGCCCCCATTCGTAGGCCTGTTCGGCACTCCACTCGTCTCCGGTCAGCAGGTAGCGCTGGGCGTTACCCCAGCCAATTTCCCTGGGCAGCCGGAGGGTGGCACCGCCGCAGGCGAAAATCCCGCGTTTGACCTCCAGCTGGGCAAAACGGGTGCCTTTCGCCGCCACCCGGACGTCGGTGTTCAGCATCAACTCCACCCCGCAGGTGAAACAGATGCCCTGCGCGGCAAACACCACCGGTTTGGTCAACGCCGGGCCGGTGATATGGAACGGGTCCAGTTCCCCCTCACGGGGCTCGATGCCCGATCCGTTGGCGAACACACCGGCCCAGTCGTCCAGCTCCAGGCCACTGGTGAAGTGGTCGCCCTCGGCGTACAAGAGGCCAACCCGCAGCTCGGGATCCTGCGCCAACCGGTAGTACGCTTGGGCAATCTCGTGATACATCGCCCGGTTCATGGCATTGAGCTTGTCCGGTCGGTTCAGTCCGATCAGCAGAACGTGGCCGCGCGTTTCTACGTTCACCAGTGCCATCAGAACCACTCCTTTTTCATCGCCAGGCAGGTGTCGTCCAGGTTGCGCAACAGCACCAGATCCTGGGCGACCGTCGGCAGTTCCCAATGGAAGAAATACTGGGCCGCCTGCAGCTTGCCTTGGTAGAAATTGCGTTCGGCATCGGTCGCCGCCTGAGCCAGGCCCCGGGTGGCGGCATTGGCCTGACGCAGCCACATCCAGGCAACCACGATGTTGCCGAACAGGTGCAGATAGCAGGACGCGTTCGCCAGCACCCGGTCCGACTCACCCGCCATCAACCGCTGACCCAACCTCTGGGTTACTTTCACCGCCTGTTGCAGGGTCTCGCTCAGGGACAGCGCCCACTGCTGACAGCGTTCGTTATCGGCGGCTTGCAGATCCACCTGCATCTGCTGCATCAGAATCTGGAGACCATGGCTCTGATCCTGCCACAGCTTGCGGCCCAGAAGGTCGAGCGCCTGGATGCCGTTGGTGCCTTCGTGGATCGGATTCAGCCGGTTGTCGCGCCAGCATTGCTCGACCGGGTATTCCCGGGTGTAGCCCGCGCCACCGTAGACCTGGATCGCCAGATCGTTGGCCTTGGGGCCATACTCGGAGGGCCAGGCTTTGATGACCGGGGTCAGCAGATCCAGCAGTTTGCCCGCCTCCTCCCGTACCGTGGGGTCCGGGTGGGTGTGCTGATCGTCCATCAGGCGTGCGCCATACAGGCACAGCGCCAAGGCGCCCTCGCACCAGGATTTCTGGGCCAGCAACATGCGGCGCACATCGGCGTGTTCGATGATCGGCACCTGCGGGCTGTGAGGATCCTTCTCCGACGGCTTGCGCCCCTGTAACCGCTCTTTGGCGTACGCCAGGCTGTGCATATACCCCCGATAGCCAATCACCGCCGCGCCGAAACCGACGCCCAGCCGGGCCTCGTTCATCATCTGGAACATGTACTTCAGGCCCTGGTGCGGCTCACCGACCAGATAGCCGTGGCACGGGGCATCGTCGCCGAAACTGAGCGCGGTCGAGGTGGTGCCCCGGTAGCCCAGCTTGTGAATCAGGCCGGCCAGGCTGACCCCGTTGCGCTCGCCCGGTTCGCCATCGGCGCCAACGCGGAACTTGGGCACGATGAACAGGGAAATGCCCTTGACCCCGGCCGGGGCGCCTTTGATTTTCGCCAGCACCATGTGAACGATGTTCTCGGTGAGGCTCTGTTCGCCGCCGGAAATGTAAATTTTCGCGCCCTTGATCAGATAGTGCCCCTGCTCGGTGGGGGTGGCGGAGGTCCGGATGTCGGCCAGGCTGGAGCCGGCGTGGGGTTCGGTCAGCGCCATGGTGCCGCTGAACCGACCGCTCAGCATGTGCGGCAGGTAGGTGGTTTTCTGCTGGTCAGTGCCGAACACCCGGATCAGGTTAGCGGCGGCGGTGGTCAGGAAAGGATAGCCGGCAGTGCCGGGATTGGCGGCGGTAAAGAAGCCGTTGCACGCCGCCATCACGGTTTCCGGCAACTGCATGCCGCCGAGTTCGTAATCGTAACGGCCGGCAATGAAACCGGCCTCGGCATAGGCATCAAACGCCGCTTTGACCTCCGGCAGCATGGTGACCTGGCCGTTTTCGAATTTCGGTTCGTTTTTGTCCGCCGCGCTGTTATGGGTGGCGAATTTCTCCCGCGCCATTTTATCGGCGGTTTCAATCACCGCCTCGAAGGTTTCCTTGCTGTGCTCACGGAACCGTTCGCGCTCGGTCAGGGTTTCGGTGTTCAGGACTTCGTAGAGTTGGAACGCCAGATCGCGGCGATCAATCAGGGTATCGGTCATGCTCAGTCTCCATTCGTTACCCCTAGCCTCTCACAGCGACGGGCTGGTTTGAAATCGGCATTTCTGACATATTCATGGCCAAATCCGCCAATAGGTCCTGTCAGATGCACACCGTTTCGGTGATCGGTTTCGACGGCGCGCTCGCCAGCGCAGTCACTGGGATTATCGATCTGTTCCGCCTCGCCGGGGTAACCTGGGCCCGGATTCACGGCCAGCCACCCACGCCGTATTTCCGGACCCAGCTGCTCACCCGGGACGCCGCCCCATGCCGTTGCATCAATGGCCTGACCCTGAATGCCGACGGTGCATGGAATGCTGACACCCCCACGCCCGCCGGCCAGCTGGTGATCATTCCGACCATTGGCGCGCCCATCGACCAGGTACTGGCCGCGAATCCGGCGCTGATCGACTGGCTGGCCCGGTTCTCGGACGCCGGTACCGGCCAGGTTCGGGTCGCCAGCAACTGCACCGGTGCGTTTCTGCTGGCCGAGGCCGGTGTGCTCGATGACCGGGACGCGACCACCCACTGGGGCTTCAGCGCTCAGTTCCGCCGGCGCTACCCCCGGGTCCGGCTTCATCCGGACCGGCTGGTGACGGTGGATGGCGCGATCGCCTGCGCCGGCGGCGGCATGGCCTGGTGGGATCTGGGGGTGTATCTGGTGGAGCAGTTCGCCGGCCCGCAAGTGGCGCGGGAGCTGGCCAAGGCGTTTGTGATCGACGCCGGTCGGACCAGCCAGGCCCCCTACAGCGCCCTGCAAAGCAAGCGCTACCACTCGGATACCGCGGTGCTGCGCCTGCAGGACTGGCTCGAACGGCACTTCCGGCAGGACATCGACCTGCCCACGCTCGCCCGGCGGGCCGGGATGTCCGAGCGTTCACTGATTCGGCGCTTCCGGCGTGCCACCGGCGACAGCCCCACCACGTACCTGCAGTTGTTGCGGGTGGAAGCCGCCCGCCGACGCCTGGAAACCACCTCCGACACCCTCGAAACCATCACCCGCGACGTCGGCTACGAAGACGTCAGCTCCTTCACCCGGCTGTTCCGCCGGCATACCGGCCTGTCCCCCGGCGCCTATCGCAGCAGATTCAGCCGCCAGCCCCGTAACACTGGCCCAGGTTATGCATCAAATACGATGTAAGGGCCGTTTTTTCCGGTCGAACGTAAATAAATTTGACACTGGTGTCAGATTTGGGAGGTAGCCGTCCATGAACGCGCCGATGAAACAGAGCCAAGCCGACATCCTGAGCCGACTCTACGATATGAAGCAAAAGCAACTGGCGCATGCCCTGCAGCAAGGCAACACGTTCCGCTGTCAGGTACTTGAAGCCGAAGCCGCGGCGATTTTCAACGCCCTGAAAGCCACCCGCTGATGCCGGGGTGACGGGCGCACAGATACTGTCACTTTCGGTCAGCAACTGACCATTTTTTGCACAGCCCGACGACCGAGCCGGTCACGCGTACCCCGCCGGCTCCCGAACCTCCGCATCTCGACTTGACCTGCCCGCCGGTGCACGTATTATCGAACCCAAAGTTTCACTAACGGAGCAACCAATGGCCGCAAGGTCCTTCGGCTGCAAGCATCCCCTTCAACCGCCGGTGACTGCCGACATTGCCCGGCACCGCGGTCGGTTGCCCTATTTCCCGGACCCACCCCGCGCCTGAATACCCGGCTTCGGCTGCCTGTGTGATACGCGCAACACACCGAGACGCCCGCCGAAGACTACACTCTTGCAGACGTTTCTCGTTCATTTGTAAAAGAAAAAACCACTAACGAGGTTGCGATGTCGCTACCGCTGGTTGTGTTACTGCCCTTTCTCGGGGCCATTGCCGCGCCCCTGTTTGCCCAAGGAGGCCGAACGGCCATTGCCATTGCCTCGTCCGTTCCGGCACTGGTCGCACTGGCCGCCCTGTACCCGCACTGGCCGGTGCTGGCCGACGGCGGCGTGGTTCTCTATTACCAGGAGTGGCTACCGGCCATCGGCTTGTCCCTGAGCTTCCGGCTCGATGGCCTGTCGTTGCTGTTTGCCCTGCTGATCCTGATCATCGGGCTTCTGATCATTCTCTACGCCCGCTACTACCTGAAAGCCAAGGAAAACGTGGCCAAGTTCTACGCCCTGCTGCTGTGCTTCAAGGGCGCCATGCTGGGCATCGTGATGTCCAGCAACCTGCTGCTGATGCTGGTGTTCTGGGAACTGACCAGCCTGGTGTCGTTCCTGCTGATCAGCTACTGGACCCACAAGCAGGACGCCCGCCGTGGTGCCCGGATGGCGCTGGCGGTGACCGGCGGTGGTGGTCTGGCGCTGCTGGCCGGCATTCTGATCATCGGCAACATCGTTGGCAGCTACGAGCTGGACGACGTCCTGGCCGCCGGCGACCAGATCAAGGCGCACGCCCTGTACCCGGTGGCGTTGACGCTGGTGCTGCTGGGCGCCTTTACCAAATCGGCCCAGTTCCCGTTCCACTTCTGGCTGCCCCACGCGATGCAGGCGCCCACCCCGGTATCCGCCTACCTGCACTCGGCGACCATGGTCAAAGCCGGTGTGTTCCTGATGGCCCGGCTGTACCCGGCTCTGGCCGGCACCGAGCAATGGTTCTACATGGTCAGCTTTACCGGCATGGCCACGTTGCTGCTCGGCGCCTACGTCGCCATGTTCAAGCACGACCTCAAGGGCCTGCTCGCCTACTCCACCGTCAGCCATCTGGGGCTGATCACCCTGCTGTTCGGCATGGGCACTCAGTTGGCCGCCGTGGCGGCGGTGTTTCACGTCATCAACCACGCCACCTTCAAGGCGTCGCTGTTTATGGCCGCCGGCATCATTGATCACGAAACCGGCACCCGAGACATGCGCCGGATCAACGGCCTGTGGCGCTACATGCCGCACACCGCCACGCTGGCAATGGTGGCGGCGTCGTCGATGGCGGGCGTTCCGCTGCTGAACGGCTTCCTCAGCAAGGAAATGTTCTTCGCCGAATCGCTGGAACTGAACCTGCCCGGCCTGTGGGCCTGGCTGCCGCCGCTGGTGGCCACCCTGGCCGGTATCTTCGCGGTGGCCTATTCGGCCCGCTTTATCCACGACGTGTTTTTCAACGGCAAGCCGGTGGATCTGCCGATCTATCCGCCCCATGAGCCGCCACGCTACATGAAAATTCCGGTAGAGATTCTGGTGTTCGCCTGCATCATGGTCGGCATGTTCCCGTCCATCTCGGTCGGCCCGCTGCTCTACGCCGCGGCCTCGGCGACCCTGGCCGGCGACGTGCCGGACTACAAACTGGCGGTGATGCACGGCTTCAACCTGCCGCTGATGATGAGTTTTGTTGCCTTCTTCGGCGGCCTGCTGATGTACAGTCAGCGCCAGCGGTTCTTCGATTTCCACGCCCGATTCCGGGAAATCGATGAAAAAGCGGTGTTTGAGGCCGCCGCCCTGCGCCTCGAGGCCATGGCCCGCCGCGTGACGGGATGGATCGAAAACGGGTCGCTGCAGCGCTACGCGTTGCTGTTGGTGGTGAGCGTGATCGCGGTGGTGGCGGTGCCGCTGACCGATCTCGGCGTCTTCGTCGGCGAACTGGGCTTGACCCCGGTGGACGCCCCTACCGCCATCATGGCGCTGGTGCTGATCGTTTGTGCGATCGCTACCGCCGCGCTGCACCGGGAGCGCTTCTATGCGCTGGTGCTGCTGAGCGTCGTCGGTCTGGTGGTGGCGCTCGCGTTCGCCCGGTTCTCGGCGCCGGATCTGGCCATGACCCAGCTGTCGGTGGAAGTGGTCACCATCGTTCTGCTGATGCTGGCGCTCTACTACATGCCGTCCTGGACACCGGTGGAGACCGGTACCGGCCGCCGTATCCGGGACCTCACAATCGCTGGGGTGGCCGGTATCGGCATGACGCTGGTCACCCTGGCGATGCTGACCCGCCCGTTCTCCTCAATCTCCGAGTTTTTCCTGGCCAACAGCAAACCCGGCGGTGGTGGCACCAACGTCGTCAACGTGATTCTGGTCGATTTCCGGGGCTTCGATACCCTCGGTGAGATCACCGTGCTGGCGATCGCCGCGCTGGGCATCTACGCGATGCTCAAGAACACCGCCCTGACCCCGCCGCCCGGGGATGGCCAGGGACACCCCTGGACCCGCGACGCCTACCCGCTGATGTTGCGCCAGATCGCCCGGCCCATGCTGCCCATGGCGCTGATGGTGTCGGTATACATTTTCCTGCGCGGCCACAATTTGCCGGGGGGCGGCTTCATTGCCGGCCTGATCACTTCGGTGGCGCTGATTCTTCAGTACATCGCCAGCGGCATGATCTGGACTCAGGATCGGGTGCCGTTCAAGTACCACAACGTCATCGGCGTCGGCCTGCTGTTTGCGGTGATTGCCGGCGCCGGCAGCCTGGCGTTCAGCTACCCGTTCCTGACCTCCACTTTCGGCTACATCACCTGGCCGGTGGTGGGCAAGTTTGAGGTCGCCTCGGCCCTGGTGTTTGACCTGGGCGTTTACCTCACCGTCATCGGCGCGACGCTGCTGGCCCTGGTCAGCATCGGCCGTCTGTCGCCCCACTCCGCCATCAAAGCCAAGAAGGAGGGTGCCTGATGGAGCTCGTATTCGCACTGGTGATTGGCACACTGATCGGCGCCGGGGTCTACCTGCTGCTCCGGGCCCGGACCTTTCCGGTGGTGGTCGGGCTGACCCTGATTTCCTACGGCGTCAACCTGTTCCTGTTTTCCTCCGGCCGGCTTGTGACCGGCGGCCAACCCATTATCGGCAGCACCGCCAACTACAGCGATCCTTTGCCCCAGGCGTTGGTGCTGACCGCCATCGTCATCGGCTTTGCCATGACCGCCTTCGTGGTGGTGCTGTCACTGCGCAATTTGGCCGATAACGAGGACGACCATGTCGATGGTTACCGGGAGAAACGCCAGCCGCACGAGGATTTGCACGAGGAGGAAAACGGCCGATGAGTCACTGGCTGATTGCACCGATTCTGATTCCGCTGCTCGGCGGCATACTGCAGGCGTTTATGGGCTACGCACCGATCAGCCTGCGCCGAACCCTAGCCCTGGCCAGCACCGTCCTGCTGCTGGTCTCGACCCTGGTACTGCTGAGCATGGCGGCCGACGGCAGCCTGCGCATCTACGCCTTCGGCAACTGGGCGCCGCCGTTTGGCATTATTCTGGTGCTTGACCGGCTGGCCGCCCTGCTGTTGGTGATGACCGCGGTGCTGGCGCTGTTTTGCCACCTGTTCTCCATCGGTGGCAGCGACGAGGGCAACCGGCAGTTCCACGCGCTGTTCCTGTTCCAGCTGATGGGCCTGAACATCGCCTTCCTCACCGGCGACCTGTTCAACCTGTTTGTTGCCTTCGAAGTGTTGCTGATTGCCTCCTACGGCTTGCTGATGCACGGTGGCGGCACCGCCCGCACGGTGCCCGGCCTGCATTACGTGGTGCTCAACCTGGCCGGTTCGGCGATCTTCCTGATCGCCATTGGCATGATCTACAGCGTCACCGGCACCCTGAACATGGCCGATCTGGCGCGGGTGATTCCGACCCTGGCCGGCGAAGGTCTGAACCTGGTGCAGGCGGGCGGCATGATGCTGCTGGTGGTGTTTGGCCTGAAGGCGGCCCTACTGCCGCTGTGCTTCTGGCTGCCGAAAGCCTACGCCAAAGCCACGGCACCGGTGGCGGCCCTGTTCGCCGTGATGACCAAGGTTGGCATCTACGCCATTCTGCGGGTGTACCTGCTGGTTTTCGGCCAGGACGCCGGCGCGCTGGCCAATCTGGGCATGGATTGGTTGTTCCCGCTCGCGCTGGCGACCCTCGCCATGGGGATCGTCGGTGCGCTGGGCTCGGACAACCTGAAAACGCTGATCGCCTGGCAGGTCATCATCTCGGTGGGGACCTTGCTGGCGCCGGTGGCGGTGGGTTCCCCGGCGGCCATTTCCGCCGCCCTGTTCTATCTGATCAGCACCACCTGGACCGTGGCCGGTCTGTTCCTGGTGGCGGAGCTGGTATCCCAGCAGCGCGGCAGCGCCGCCGACAAGATCGTGACCGCACCCAAAATGCACAACCGCACCCTGCTCAGCGTGCTGTTCCTGCTCGGGGCCGTGGCGGCCGTGGGCATCCCGCCACTGAGTGGCTTCTTTGGCAAGGTGCTGATCCTGCAGGCCGTTACCGACGAACCCCAGATGCCCTGGCTCTGGGGCGTGGTCATTGTCGGCAGCTTCTTCTCGCTGATTGCCTACAGCCGGGCCGGCAGCATCGTATTCTGGCGCACGGTGGACGGGCATATTGAGGAGCCGCCGCGCCTGGCCGGCAACGTGCGGGCCGCCACCGGCGCCCTGATCGGGCTGAGCCTGGTCATTGTAGCGCTGGCCGGACCGATCAGCGCCTACACCGATGCCACCGCCGAACAGCTTCGCGATCGCACCGCCTACCTGCAGATTCTTGAGACGCCGATGGTCGGGGAGGAACGCTAATGCTTGACCGACTCAGTTTTCCACAACCCTGGCTCAGCCTGGTTCTGTTCGTCACCTGGCAGCTGCTGAGCGATGGCATCAGCGGCGGCAGCCTGGTGCTGGGGCTGATGCTCGCCTGGGCCATACCACAACTGACCCAGGGCTTCTGGCCCGAGCGGCCGGCGTTCATCAAGTTCTGGGCCATGCCGTTCTATCTGGCCCGGGTGCTCCGAGACATCGTGGTCGCCAGTTTTCAGGTGGCGGCGCTGATCCTGAGCCCGCGCCAGCCCCGGCCGGCGTTTGTCAGCTATCAGCTCGAACTGCAGCACCCACTGGCGATTTCCATTCTCGCCAGCACCATTTCGCTGACACCGGGCACGGTGAGCGTCGACGTCAGTGACGACCAGCGCACGCTGTTGATCCATGCCCTGGATACCGAAAGCGATCAGGCAGTGATCGACAGCATCCGCCAACGCTACGAACGGCCTCTGCTGGAGATGTTCCAATGATGATGACCGCACTCTACCTCACCATCGGCATGGTAACGCTCGCCGCGCTGCTGAACGTCTACCGCCTGATCAAGGGGCCCGATGCACCCGACCGGGTGCTGGCCCTCGATACCCTGTACATCAACGCCATCGCGCTGATCATTCTGCTCGGCATCGCGCTAGGCAGCCGGTTGTATCTGGAGGCGGCGCTGCTGATTGCGGTCATGGGTTTTGTCGGCACCGTGGCCATGGCCAAATACCTCAAGCGCGGCAGCGTGATCGAATAAGGAGGCACCATGAGCCCATTTGCCGAATACGCCATTGTTGTCCTGCTGCTGACCGGCGGCGCCTTCAGCCTGATTGGGGCCATTGGCCTGGCCCGCCTGCCGGATTTCTACACCCGGTTGCACGGGCCGACCAAGGCCACCACGCTCGGGGTTGGCGCCATCGTGCTCAGTTCCGTGCTCTATTTCAGCAGCACGGGCGACGGTATTGGCATTTCCGAGGTGTTGATCACCGTGTTCCTGTTCATGACCGCGCCGGTCAGTGCCAACCTGCTGGCCAAAGCCGCCATGCACATTGGCGTGCGCACCATGGAGGGCACCCGGGGCCAGCCCTGGGATCAGTGAACGCCGGCAAAAATTTGTCATTGGAGTTGCGCAATTTTGCCGTATAGTAGGCTCCCAAACCCATTACAGGAGCCCAGCCCATGCTGAAGGTAAACGAATATTTTGACGGCAAGGCCAAATCCATCGCGTTCGAAACCGCTGATCTGCCCGCCACCGTGGGCGTGATCAGCCCGGGCGAGTATGAGTTTGGCACCACCAAGAAAGAAACCATGACCGTCATCAGCGGCGCCCTGACCGTGCTGCTGCCGGGCATGGACGAATGGATGACCTACGGTGCCGGAGAGAGTTTCAATGTCGCCGGCCAGGCCAGCTTCAAGGTCAAAGCGGACATCGACACCGCCTACCTCTGCACCTACGAATAAGCCTCGAAACCGCGACCCGGGCCGTGGGCTAAGCCCAGGTCCGGTCGCGGTTTTTTTCGTTCCCGCCCGTTTCCGTTTTGCGCCATTCTGTGTCAGATTTACTGTCTCTGCGTAACAACAACGACAAGCTGAGAAAGAGGACATCGAGATGGCACAGACCCGTATCCTGCCTCCGGCGAACAACGCCTATCAGTACCCCCTGCTGATCAAGCAGCTGCTGCTGTCAGGCCCGCGCTACAACCCGGATCAGGAAATCCACTACGCCAATCGCAGCAAGTACACCTACACCACCCTGGTGGAGCGCATCCACCGACTGGCCAACGCCCTGACCGACGCCGGAGTCAAGGCCGGGGATACGGTCGCGGTCATGGACTGGGACACACCGCGTTATCTGGAATGCTTCTTTGCCATCCCGATGATCGGCGCGGTGCTGCACACCATCAATGTCCGGCTGTCGCCCGAGCAGATCGTCTACACCATCAACCACGCCGAGGATGACCTGATCCTGGTGCACGACGACTTCCTGCCCATTCTCGAAGGCATGAAGGACGAGATCCGGACCGTCAAGCACTACATCCAGCTCACCGATGCCGACCGCCCGAAAGACACCTCGCTCAGCACCCTGGGCGAATACGAGGCTCTGCTGGCCCAGGCAGACACCCAGTTCGATTTCCCGGACTTCGATGAAAACAGCGTGGCCACCACCTTCTACACCACCGGCACCACCGGCAACCCAAAAGGCGTGTACTTCTCCCACCGCCAGCTGGTGCTGCACACCCTGGGCATGACCAGCGCCCTGGCGGCCTACGACGAGATGCCGCTGCTGCGCTCGTCGTCGGTGTACATGCCGGTGACCCCCATGTTCCACGTGCACGCCTGGGGCGTGCCCTACGCGGCCACCATGCTGGGCATCAAGCAAGTGTACCCGGGCCGGTACGAGCCGGAACTGCTGGTCGATCTGCTGAAAACCCACCAGGTCACCTTCTCCCACTGCGTGCCCACCATCATGCAGATGATGCTGGCGACCGAATCGATCAAAACCGCCGACCTCAGCAACTGGCACGTGCTGATCGGCGGCAGCGCCCTGACCAAGGGCCTGTGTGACGCCGGTGCCAAGCTGGGTATCCGGATGTACACCGGCTACGGCATGTCGGAAACCTGTCCGTTGCTGAGTGCGACTCATCTGACCCCCGAGGATCTCGAACTGCCGCTGGAGCAGCAGACCGAAAAGCGGGTCAAAACCGGCATCGCCGTGCCGCTGGTGGAGCTGGAGGTTGTCGACCCGAACGGCCAACCGGTGGCCCACGACGGCGAGGCCAAGGGCGAGGTGGTGGCGCGGGCGCCCTGGCTGACCCTGAGTTATTTCAAAGAGCCGGCCAAGGGTGAGGAGTTGTGGCAAGGCGGCTGGCTGCACACCGGCGACGTCGCCAGCATGGAACCGGACAACACGCTGACCATCAAGGACCGGATCAAGGACGTGATCAAGACCGGCGGGGAGTGGCTGTCGTCACTGGATCTGGAGAATCTGATCAGCCAGCACCCGGATGTCGCCGGTGCCGCCGTGGTGGGTGTACCGGACGAAAAGTGGGGCGAGCGTCCGTACGCGCTGGTGACCCTGAAACCGGGCTCCGACGCCACTCAGGAAGACATCCAGAACCACCTGAAACAGTTTGTCGACCGTGGCGACATCAACAAATGGGCGATTCCGGAACAGATCGCCTTCGTGGACGACATCCCCAAGACCAGTGTTGGCAAGATCAACAAGAAACTGATCCGGGATCAGCTGAACTAGCCGAGCGGACGGCAGCAAACAACAACGCCAGCGTCGACCCCGACGCTGGCGTTGTCGCATTCAGACCCCGGTAAAGGCGAAATCGACCTCCGGCTTGGTGCCGGCGACAATGTCCGCCAGTGCCGCCGCCGAACCGCAGGAATGGGTCCAGCCCAGGGTTCCGTGCCCGGTGTTCAGGTACAGGTTGTTCAGGTGGCTCTTGCCGATGTAGGGCACGTTGGACGGGGTGGCCGGGCGCAACCCGGTCCAGAACTCGGCCTTATCCCAGTCCCCGGCCTCGGGCATGATCTCGGCGGTACGGCGGACGATGGCCCGGCACCGGGTCAGGTTCAGATCCCGGGTGTAACCGCTCAGCTCGGCGGTACCGGCCACCCGCAGCCGATCGCCCAGACGGGAATACACCAGCTTGTACTCGTCGTCGGTCAGGCTGACGTTGAACGCCGCGTCCGGGTTCTTCACCGGCACCGTAATCGAGTAACCCTTGGCCGGGTAGATATTCAGAACCAGACCAAGCTGGCGCGCCAGGATGGCGCTGTAACTGCCCAGGCTCAGCACGTAGCTGTCGGCGCGCACGGTCTCATGCCGGCCCTGCTTGAGGGTGTTGACCCCCAGGATCCGGTCGCCGGCGCGCTCAAAGCCCAGCACTTCGGTGCCGTACAGGAAGCGAACACCCGCCTCCTGACAACGCTTGGCCAGTTCCTGAGTGAATTTGCGGGCATCGCCGGATTCGTCTTCCGAGGTGTAGGTGGCGCCGGCAATCCGGTCTTTGATCGGCGCCAGCGCGGGCTCAAGCTCAACCGCCCGGTTGGCGTCGATGATCTGACGGTCGCAGCCCAGCTCCTGCATGATCCGGGTCGGCTCAATCGCCGCATCGAACTCCGCCGGGTTGGTGTAAAAATGCAGAATGCCTTTCTCCAGCTGGTCGTACTCCAGCCCCAGCTCCTGGCGCAAGGCCTGCAGCTGACTGCGACTGTAGGTTCCCAGGTTGACCATCTGGCGAATGTTGTGAGCCGATTTGGCGGGCGTACACTGGGTCAGGAAGGCCAGCGCCCAGCGCCACTGGGCCGGGTCCAGCCGGGGCCGGAACAGCAGCGGGGCATCGGGCTGGAACAGCCACTTCAGCACCTTCAGCGGCGCCGAAGGATTGGCCCAGGGTTCGGCGTGCGACACCGACACCTGGCCGCCGTTGGCATAACTGGTTTCAAGGCCCGCCTGAGTCTGGCGGTCAATGACCGTTACCTGATAACCCCGTTTCTGCAGAAACCAGGCCGTGGTCGTACCAACAACACCCGCGCCCAACACCAGTATATGCATACGTGCCTCCGGTCAATGACCGTCCCCGCCGCGGCCCGGGCAAAACGGGCCGCTCGCGGGAACGATACGTCTAGTAATCAGGGGTAAGCGAACTTTCCGGCCTCATTGTAGCGTGGCGGACGGCGGTTTGCGTGTTAGACAATCAGCCACCCGCACGCTTGACGGTCCAGCCCTGCTGCTCGAGCAGAGGTATCAGCAGATCCCGGTGATCGCCCTGAATTTCAACCACGCCCTCCTTGACCGTGCCGCCGGTGCCACACTTGCCTTTGAGCACCTTGGCGAACGCCTTGAGTTCCTTGTCCGCCAACGGAATGCCGGTAATCAGAGTCACCCCTTTGCCTTTACGGCCCTTGGTTTCCCGGCTGACCCGGACCACCCCGTCACCAAGGGGCTGTGCCCGTTGGCCGCAGATGCACTGATCAACCGGGTGCCGGCACTCCGGGCACATGCGGCCCTGATCGGTGGAATACACCAGGCCACCCGAACGCTTTCTCACGCGTCACCTCCCAGAACCCAAAAATCAATTCACGCCCGGAGGGTACTCGGAAAACATGTCGGCGACCACCTCATCAATCAGCGCACGCCGGGATTCCGGTGACTGGCTTTCACGCAGGTATCGGCGACTGGCCGCCCGCCAGACCACCTGTTCCAGCTTCGGGTCTACCATCTCAACCACCAGCTTGCCTTCCTCAACCGTGCGAATGGGCGGGGGCGCGGAGATCCCCCAACCAAAGTTGCCGCGGCCAAAGCCAACACCGAGCCCCACCCCGGACTGCTCCAGGCGCTCTTCCTCAACGATCCGCCAGGTGACCAGCAGATCCGCCTCGGCCGCCGGCACCTGACGCATGGCCTTGCGTTTGAGCTGGCGTTCCACCGCCTGCCGGACCCGGGAACCGTCCAGCGACACAAACGCGTCTTCGCCGGCGTCCGGGGCAAAGGCCCAGGTAGCGTAGTTGCCGAACACGACCGAGTCGTTGTAATCGGTGACCACGGTGCTGGCGCACCCGGTCAGTGCCAGCGCCATCACCATGGCGAGTAGATATCGCATCTCCACACCCCCTTTTTCAGTCAAACGCACACCACCGGTGCTTGCAGTATACGTTGTCCGGGCCGGTATCGACGGCCCCGCTCCGGTTCAGCGCCCGAAGTCGTACGCCAGCTTCTGGGCCCGGCAGAAGTCGATAAAGGCCGGGCGCTGGTCTTCCGGCACCGAGACCTCGGCCACCACCTGAGCGCCGTAGTCGACGTACCCGACCGTGGCGCCATGGCCATCGCACCAGTGGCGCAGCGGCTGTTCGTCGGCGAACCCCATGGTCACACGCGCAGCCACCATGGCGCGCTGGACCACCCGCTCCACCGCCGACAGCACGCTTTCCGCGGCACCGGCATAGGCACGCACCAGGCCACCGGCCCCCAGCTTGATGCCCCCAAAATACCGGATCACGATGACCAGCACATCCCCCATGTCTTTGTGCTGGATCACGTTCAGAATCGGCTTGCCGGCGGTACCCGAGGGCTCGCCGTCGTCGTTCATCGCGGCTTCGGCGGCGGCGCCCGGACGACCGATCTGGTAGGCCCAGCAGATATGCCGGGCATCGGGATGATCCTGCCGGGCCTGCGCCAGCCACTGCTGAACGTCGTCCCGGGAACTGACCGGTGCAACCCGGGCAATGAAACGACTTTTCTTAACCTCGGTTTCCCGTTCCAGGTATCCTGCCGGTACCGGGTAATCTTTTTTCATGGAGCCAGACCTGTGACTGATGATGATACTGCGCCACAACCGGGCACGGCACAAGCCGCCCGAATCCGCAAAGCCGGCTGCGGCATCCGGTTCGAGGACGGCGAGCTGCAGGAGGGCATCGATTTCTCCGCGGCGGCCGGGCTGAAACCGACCGACGACGCGCCCTCAGCCAACGGCGAGGACCGGCAGCCGGACGCTCACCCGTAACCCCCGATCCGGCGCGTTGTCGGCGGCAATCGTACCATCATGGGCGCTGACAATGTCCCGGGCGATGGCCAGCCCCAAGCCCCAGCCCTGGCCGGCCCGGGACGGGTCGGCCCGGAAAAACGGCTCGAACAGGTGCGGCAGCAGATCGTCCGGCACCCCGGGGCCGTCGTCCTCCACCGTCAGCACCAGCCAGTCACCGTCGAGCCCGAGCCCCACATCCACCGACCGCTCCGGCGGGGTATGATCCAGCGCGTTCTGCAGCACATTGTCGAGCGCACGCCGAAGCAGCCCGGCGTTGCCGAGTACCGTCACCGAGCGGCAAACGTCCGGCGCGGTGAACCGGCAGTCAACGCCCCGGTGCTCGGCGTAATCGGCCGCATCCAGCAGCACCTGATGGATCAGCGTCAGCGGCTGCACCGCTTCGCGCTCGATGCGGTCGCGCTGTTCACCGAGCCGGTACAGGGTCAGGATCTGGCCGGTCATGCTTTCCAGCCGTTCGTTCTGCCGCAGGATGCTGGCCATCAGCGCCTCGTCCGCGCCGCTATCGCTGGCCAGTTCAATCGCGATCCGCTGACGCGCCAGCGGCGTGCGCAGGTCGTGGGAAATGTCCCGCAACAGTCCGGTGCGGCGCTCGAGCAGATCGCACAACTGGTCGGTCATGGCGTTGAAGGCCGCCGCCAGCTGACCGATCTCATCGCGCCGGCGCACAATGCGCTCATCCACCCGCAGTGCGGTATCGCCTCCGGCAATGGCACGGGCGGTGGTTTCCACATGCCGGAGCGGACGCGACAGCCGGCGGGCGATCCAGACGCACGCCAGGGTGATAAAGACAAACCCCAGGGCCAGCTCAATGGCGCGAAAAAACCGGGGGTCCAGCCAGCCTTCACCCGCCGCCCGGGGCCAGGCGATCAGGCGGTAGCCGCCATCCAGATCCAGCACCGCCGGCCGCTGCGGATGCC
>JBPEXU010000344.1:0-2191 GCA_052031225.1 Marinobacter sp.
CCCGATCTATCGCAACCTGTTTGATGGCACAGCCTGGGCCGCCATGCGACAGGCCGCGCCGATACTGGTGCGTGTGGAACCGCGGCAACCGAACCTGGGATCACTGCTGGCGCACTTGAAAGAACGAGAATGCGGTTATGCCATGACCAGCGACGAATCCCTGGACACGGTCGCCAGCCACTTGCGCCAGTTTATCGAAGCAGGTCACCCACTCGGTTACCGTGTCCTGTTGCGCTTTTCAGACCCGGCGGTTGCGAGGGTGTTGCTGGCACCGCCCGAGGATGGCGGGCTGGTCGAAGTCTGGACGACAATCACCAGCGTGATGCTGCCGGATGCCTTATGGAATGGCTGGCACCTCAAACAGCGCCCGGAATGGACGGAAAACCGAACGTCCCAAGTCGCCGCTCAGCCGCGCCCGCTCAGTGAACTCACACTCAATCAACTGGAGGCCGTGGACCGGCGGGCAACGCTGCTGAAACTGGTTCAGCATCTGGAAACCTGCTTTCCTGATTCGTGTGCAAGCAGGCCGCGAAGCGATGTGGTTATCAGCCTGCGGGGTCTGATGGACGGAGCCATCCGTAATGGCTACACCTCGTTGCAGGCATTGACCCACTGGTGTTCGGTGTTTGGTTACCTTGGTCATCCGGACGGCTGGGCGAGAGTGGCACCTGAGGTTGATCAGATTTTTCAGCAACGTCCAGCGGAGACGGGCGGAGCCGAGGCGCGCCAAGCGGCCTTGTTGGCCAGGGAAATGGCACAGACGACGCATTCAGGGAGGGCAGAACAATGGGCGTCATGGTAAACGACCCGGTGGCGGCCGCAGACCGGCAGAGCCAGACAGATATCACCGCACAAGGGGCGTGCCCGCTGACGCGCACCGATATTCAACTGATTCCGGTGCGCTATGCCTATGCCGACGCGCCGGCGGAACATCCGGCACTGAAGCCGGGATATGATCTTGAGTTCCAGCCAATGGGTATCCGCCAGATCCGGGATGGGTATCTGTACCTGTTTCACTCCGAGGCGCCCGATGTCCTGCACGAATATCGGGTCCGTGAAGGCGGCGCGGTCAGCAAACGGCTCTGGACCGGCGATGAGGCCGCCCGGGACCAGCGCACCGGAACGCCCGATACCCCGGCGATTGTGGTGCCGCGCCGGGGTTACATCGACGTACTGTTTTCGGAACGACAGCTGACGGCGAAAAAGTGCAGCATGCTGATCGGCTGGCGCAGCTATCGGGCGAAGGTGATGCGCCGGGTGTCGCTGTCCGGCTTCTGCCCGATCGAGGGCAATGCCCAACTGCTCACCAAGCCGGATCTCGAACAACTGCTGGCGCATCCCGATGCGTTCGAGGTGCCGATGGATGGCACCAGCCATCTGGCGCCCTGGTACTGGTCCCAAGACACCCTGGATGGCGCCTTGGAGCCTTTCGCCCACCGAATGGCCGCGTATGAGCTGGATCATGCCTATCTGGTGGTTGATGACCTGATGGGACACATCAGCGATTTGCTGGATGCCTGGGCCATCGTGGATACCAACCACAGCGCCTGGCTGGAAAAGGAGGATGTACGCTACTACCCGGCCCGCCTGATCACGGATCTGATTCGTCTGGATGGCGCCCGGGTGGGCGAGATCGCCGACGCCTTTGCCCGCCAGACCAACGATGAGAACACCCGGGCGGTGTATTCGAAGATCGCTCAGGCCAGCAACCAGCAAAAAGCCGAACTGAAGCGGCTGGTGGATGACTTTCCGGAGTACCGATACAGCGCCCAAAAGTTCGGCGGGCCCACATCCTACAGCTTTATGCCTGCGGATCGGGAGCGGGTGGTGGCCATGAAAGAGGCTGTGCAAACCCTGGCCGGCGAACTGGCACTGGAGTCAGGCACGCTGCTTGAGGCCATCGAAGCCCTGGCGGATTATCAGGAACATCTGGTGGAGGGGTCCACGTTCACCGGCCAGCAAGGCATAGCGGATCTGGTGCGGCTGGACGAGATGAGAGCGTACCTGGAGAACAGCGAGCAGCAACTGTCGTGGTTTGCCGAGGAGAAACGACGCATCGTTGCGGATCTCCAACGGCTGCTGGAAAACTTCTACCTGCAGGGCCATCTCTACGACCGTGCCAGCGAGAAAGAGTACGCGGCCTTACTGGGTATGGATAACGCCTTGATCACAGTGCTGCTCGAGTGGTCGA
>JBPEXU010000345.1:0-4023 GCA_052031225.1 Marinobacter sp.
CCCCGGCATGTAGCCATTATCATGGACGGCAATAACCGGTGGGCAAAGGCCCATCGGCTGACAGGGGTGGCTGGCCACAAGGCCGGTGTGGATGCGGTACGTGCTGTGGTGGAAACCTGCGCCCGCGAAGGGGTTGAGGTGCTCACCCTGTTTGCGTTCTCCAGTGAAAACTGGCGTCGCCCGAAAGACGAGGTGTCGGCGCTGATGCGGCTGTTCCTGTTCGCTCTTGAACGGGAAGTGAAAAAGTTGCACCGCAACAACATCCGTTTGCGCATCATTGGTGATCGCTCCGCGTTCAGTACCGCCTTGCAGGAACATATGGCGAAGGCCGAGGCCCTGACCCGCGACAACACACGGATGACACTGGTCATCGCCGCCAACTATGGTGGGCATTGGGACATCACCCAGGCAACCCGGCAGGTGGCCGCCAAGGTGCGGGACGGGGTGATCGAGCCTTCGGACATCACCGACGATCTGATCCAGCAGCATTTGAGTATCGGCGATCTGCCCATGCCGGATCTAATGATCCGGACTGCGGGTGAGCAGCGCATCAGCAACTTTCTCCTCTGGCATCTCGCCTACACCGAATTCTACTTTTCGCCCGTGTTCTGGCCGGATTTCAAAGAAAACGAAATGAGAGCGGCGCTCGAGGCGTACGCTGGCCGACGGCGTCGCTTCGGTCAGACGGACGATCAGATAGCGGCGAAAGCCTCTGAACAATAACGAACGAAGCGATTTTACTGTGCTGAAAACCCGCATTATTACGGCCCTTATCCTGGCACCCATTGCCATTGGCTGCATCTTTTTCCTGCCCCCGCTGGGGTTTGCTCTGTTCACCGGCGTGGTGATTACCCTCGGTGCCTGGGAGTGGGCCAACATGTCCGGCATTGAGGGCCAGGCTGGCCGCGTTGGCTATGCCCTGGTGACCGCAGCCATCCTGTACGGCTTGCTGAACGTACCTGCGGTGGCCGTGCTCTGGCTGGCGCTGGTCTGGTGGTTCCTGTGTTTCCTGATGGTGCGCAGCTACCCCGCCGGGTCCGCGCAGTGGGGCAGCCTTCCAGTCCGGGCTGCGATGGGCCTGTTCGTTCTGGTGCCGGCCTGGGTCGGCCTGAACCATATCCGTACCGGCAGTTTCCAGTTCGGCGACGTCAGCAACAGCCTCTGGGTCATCCTATACGTGTTCTGCGTGGTCTGGGTCGCCGATATTGGCGCCTACTTCGCCGGCCGTGCCTTTGGTAAGGCCAAGCTGGCGCCACGGGTTAGCCCGGGCAAATCCTGGGCCGGGGTCTGGGGCGGTCTGGTCGCTGTCGGAGTGTTTGCTGCCATCGTCAGCCAGATCGCATCGGCAACCGGTACTGAAACCCTGCTGCTGATCGGCGCCAGCCTGGTCACCGGCTTCGTATCCGTACTGGGGGATCTGCTCGAGAGCATGTTGAAGCGCTTCCGTGGTATCAAGGACAGCAGCCAGCTGTTACCAGGCCACGGCGGCATTATGGACCGTATCGACAGTCTCACCGCTGCGGCTCCGGTATTTGCGCTGATGGTGACACAGCTGGGCTGGCTCACCGCTGGGAACTGGTGACCATGGTCAGGCGCAGCGTAACCCTGCTGGGAGCGACGGGGTCTATCGGTCTCAGTACGCTGGATGTCATTCGGCGCCATCCCGACCGTTTCTCTGTTTACGCACTGACCGCCGCCACCCGGGCGTCGGAAATGGCGAGCCTGTGCCGGGAGTTTCGTCCAGCGGTGGCGGTCATGGCGGACCCCACGGCGGCGGATCGGCTCAGAGAGTTGCTGTCGGATCAGCCCGATATCCGTGTGCTGTCCGGCAATGAGGGGCTGTGCGAAGTGGCTGCCTCGCCCGACTCTGACACCGTGATGGCGGCGATCGTCGGCGCGGCCGGGCTCTCGCCGACCTTGGCGGCGGTGCGTGCCGGCAAACGGGTGTTGCTGGCGAACAAAGAAGCGCTGGTGATGTCCGGTCAGCTGTTCATGGACGCGGTGTCCGATTCCGGCGCCGAGCTGCTTCCGATCGACTCCGAGCACAATGCCATCTTCCAGTGCCTGCCGCCGGAAAAAGTCCGGGACCCAGCCGGAGCGGGGGTTACCCGAATCCTGCTGACGGCGTCCGGTGGGCCCTTCCGGACCCACTCGGCGGACCAGCTTGCGTCCGTCACGCCGGCGCAAGCCTGCGCGCACCCCAACTGGTCCATGGGCCAGAAAATTTCCGTCGATTCCGCCACGCTGATGAACAAAGGGCTGGAGTTGATCGAAGCCTGCTGGCTGTTCAACACCACGCCCGAGGCGGTTGAAGTGCATGTCCATCCGGAAAGTATCATTCACTCGATGGTGGAGTACGCCGATGGCTCGGTGCTGGCCCAGATGGGCAGTCCCGATATGCGTACACCCATTGCCAATGGTTTGGCCTGGCCGGAACGCATCGCGGCCGGAGTCGCACCGCTGGATTTGTTTGCCATTGGCCGGTTTCATTTCGAGAAACCGGATCTGGCCCGCTTCCCCTGCCTGAGGCTCGCTGCGGAGGCGTTCAAAGCCGGTGGGACCGCGCCAGCGGTGCTCAATGCCGCCAATGAGGAGGCCGTGGCTGCGTTTCTGGCCGGGAAACTGCGTTTTACCGATATCCCCGCTATCATAGAGCGGGCGCTGACCGAGACGACGGTTGTGGCCGCGGACAGCTTTGACACCATTTTTGCCAAAGACGCTGAGGCCCGCGTGCACGCCAAGGAACAGATCCGGTTGCGGACTGTCTGAGGTTTTTGACCGTCCTAAGGCCCTGTTTCAGCCATTTACCGGGAACGCTATGCAAATCATCGAAACCGTACTTGCCCTGGCGCTGACACTGGGCATCCTGGTGACGCTCCACGAATACGGCCATTTCTGGGTGGCCAGACGTTGTGGCGTCAAGGTGCTCCGGTTTTCCGTTGGCTTCGGCAAACCCCTGTTCTCATGGTACGACCGGCATGGCACCGAATTCGCCATCGCCGCCATTCCGTTGGGGGGGTACGTCAAGATGCTGGATGCGCGCGAAGGGCCGGTCCCGGAAGCGCTGAAGGATCAGGCCTTTACCTCTAAGCCGCCGTCGCAACGCATCGCCATCGCCGCGGCGGGCCCGGTTGCCAACTTCCTGTTCGCGATTTTCGCCTATTGGTTGCTGAGCGTGGTCGGGGTCACCACGGTGGCGCCGGTCGTCGGTACGGTGGCTGAAGACAGCATCGCGGCACGAGCGGGGCTTGAGCCGGGTATGGAAATCCATGCCGTCGATGGTCATCGTGTCCACTCCTGGCGCGACGTTGCCATGCGGCTGCTTGAGCGGGCGGGCGAACAGGGGCAGGTCCGTTTCGAGGTCTCTCACGGCAGTGCACGGGGTACCGTCGTTGGTGAGCTTGGGGGCTGGCGCCTGAGCGATGAGGCGCCCAATCCACTGTCCGAGTTCGGCATTGTGCCCTGGCGCCCGCAAATCCCGGCCGTGCTGGGGCAAATATCGGAGGGCGGGCGTGCGGAACAGGCCGGCCTGCAAGCTGGGGATCATATTCTGGCCGTGAACGGCGAGCCCGTCGCCGAGTGGTTCGAGCTTGTTGAGGCGGTTCGCTCGGCACCGGAGCAGTCGCTTGAGTTGCTGCTCGAGCGCGACGGCAAGCAGGTTGAAGTCACGGTGACACCGGCGCTTCGAAAACTTGAAACCGGCGAAGCGATTGGTTTTGTCGGCGCCGGCGTCGAGCCCGTCGAATGGCCCGAGGAGGCCCTTCGGGAGGTTCGCTATGGTCCGCTGGCGGCGCTTCCGCAAGCGGTCTCGGAAACCTGGGCCGATACCCGGTTGACGCTTGTGGCGATAAAGAAGATGATCACGGGCCTGTTGTCGCCAACCAATCTCAGTGGCCCCATTACGATTGCGCGGGTTGCCGAGGCAAGCGTCAGTTCCGGGTTTGAGGACTTCGTACGGTTTCTGGCCTACCTCAGTGTCAGCCTCGGCGTTCTGAACCTGCTACCGGTGCCGGTTCTGGATGG
>JBPEXU010000346.1:0-8844 GCA_052031225.1 Marinobacter sp.
ACCACAATGTAGGGCGTGCAGTCATTGTCCAGAATCCACTCATTGAACGCCCGAACCAGATACGGACGACTGGATGTCATGACAACTTTGCTTTCGGGCACAACGCTACTCCCGCCACGCGCTCGTCGTTCTCGCGCTTAGCTACGGATGTCTTCTTCAAGGTCAGACAGACTGGCCTTGAAGCCTTCGCGACTGAAAATGCTGTCCATGTATTTCTGGATCGGCTTGGCCTGCTTTTCGTTAAGCTCGATACCCAACGCCGGCAGGCGCCAGAGAATCGGCGCGATGCAGCAGTCGACAATGGTGAACTCCTCGGACAGGAAAAACGGCAGCTCGGCAAACAACGGCGCCGCCGACAGCAGGCTCTCCCTCAGTTCCTTGCGCGCCGCTTCCGAAGCCTTGGCACCCGGCTGGGCAAGAATCTGATCCACCAGCCCGCACCAGTCTTTCTGGATCCGATGGATCATCAGGCGGCTGTTGGCACGCGCCACCGGGTATACCGGGAGCAAAGGAGGATGCGGGAAACGCTCGTCCAGGTACTCCATCATGATGTTCGGCTCATAGAGCACGAGATCACGGTCGACCAGGGTCGGCAAGGCGTTGTAGGGGTTAAGATCGGCAAGCTCGGCCGGCGGATTGTCGGGATCGACGTCGACAACATCGACGGTAACACCTTTCTCTGCCAGCACAATGCGAACCCTGTGGCTATAGTGGCTGGCTGGATCTGAGAAAAACGTCATTGATGACCGCTTGGTCACAACGCCCATAGAACTACCTCACGAGTAAGCAAACCGAAATGATCCGAATAAAACGCAAAAATCCAGCGGATCAACCTGACCCGCTGGAACTTAGGAAAGGGGATTATACCCTATTTCTCAGTGTACGTCCTTCCAGTACTCACGATTGAGCAGGTAGGCAAAGACGAAGAAGATCGCCACAAAGATCAGGACAAAGATCCCCAGACGCTCACGCTCCACCTTGACCGGATCGCCCATGTAGGACATGAAGTTGGTCAGGTCGTACATCGCCTGCTCAAATTCAGCCTCACCCATGGAGCCCTCGGACGCATACTCCGGGCACAGCTCTCCGTTATTCACATTGCCGCTCAGAGGCTCGACGGAAGCAGGCACACCCACGTTCGGCTTAACCGCGCACAGGCCCTGGAGGTCGACCAGAACGTGCGGCATACCGACGTTCGGGAATACCACGTTGTTCACGCCCAACGGACGGGTGTCGTCCTTATAGAAACCGCGCAGATACGAGTACACCCAGTCCTCACCACGCAGCCGGGTTTCCAGAGTCAGATCGGGAGGCGGCGCACCGAACCAGCCGGCAGCCATGTCTTTACTCATGGAGTTCTTCATCAGCTCACCCACTTTGGCGCCGGTGAAGATCAGGTTTTCCTCGTAGAGCTCAACCGGAATCTCCAGATCCTCTGCCACCCGCTTGTAACGGGCGTACTCCATGGAATGGCAGCCCATGCAGTAGTTGGTGAACAGCGCAACGCCCCGCTGCAGAGATGCCTTGTCGGTGTGATCCGGCTCCATAGGATCCAGGGGCGCACCGGCACCGGCTGCCAGCCCAAGCGCTGGCAGGACCGCGATGAAAAGACCAAAAATCAGCTTTCTCATTATCCTGTCACCCTCTCTGGAACTGGCTTGGTTTTCTCCATGCGCGTGTAGAACGGCATCAGAATGAAGTAGAGGAAGTACACCACAGTCAGAATCTGAGCAACGGTCGTACGCCCCTCGGTGGCCGGCACCAGACCCAGATAACCGAGAATGATGAAGCTGATGGCAAACAGCACCAGAGCAATACGGCTCAGCCAGCCCTTGTAACGAATCGAGCGAACAGGGCTCTTATCCAGCCAGGGCAGGACAAACAGGATGGCGATGGCACCGCCCATGACGACTACACCCCAGAACTTCGCAGGCAACCCGAAGAGGTCAACGGTGACCGCACGCAGCATGGCGTAGAACGGTGTGAAGTACCAAACCGGCGCAATGTGTTCCGGCGTTTTCAGGGCATTGGCCGGCTCGAAGTTCGGCTTCTCCAGGAACAGACCACCCATTTCCGGGAAGAAGAACACCACAATAAAGAAGATGAAGAAGAACACCGCTACGCCCAGCAGATCATGCACGGTGTAGTACGGGTGGAACGGGATACCGTCTTTCGGCACACCGTTTTCGTCTTTATTCTTCTTGATATCGATACCGTCCGGGTTGTTGGAACCCACTTCGTGCAGTGCCAGGATGTGCAGAACCACCAGGCCCAGCAGTACAATCGGCAGCGCAACAACGTGCAGCGCGAAGAAGCGGTTCAGGGTAATACCGGAAATGAGGTAGTCGCCCCGAATCCACAGGGACAGATCTTCACCAATAACCGGAATGGCGCCGAACAGGTTCACGATAACCTGAGCACCCCAGTATGACATCTGACCCCACGGCAGCAGGTAGCCCATGAAGGCTTCAGCCATCAGCACCAGGTAAATCAGCATTCCGAAAATCCAGATCAGCTCCCGGGGCTTCTGATAGGAGCCGTACATCAGGCCTCGGAACATGTGAAGGTAAACCACCACAAAGAACGCCGAAGCGCCGGTCGAGTGCAGGTAACGCAGCAGCCAACCCCACTCCACATCGCGCATGATGTACTCCACAGAAGCAAAAGCGCCTTCTGCGGACGGGTTGTAGCTCATGGTCAGCCAGATACCGGTCACCAGCTGGTTAACCAGCACCAGCATGGCGAGGGAGCCGAAGAAGTACCAAACATTGAAGTTCTTCGGAGCGTAATACTTGGCGAGGTGCTTGTTCCAGGCGTCAACGATCGGCAGACGCTCGTCTACCCAGTTAATTAGCTTCTGCATTACGCTGCCTCCGGATCAAGACCAATCGTGAGGGTTGACTCATCGTCGAAACGGTAAGGCGGAACCTCAAGGTTCAGAGGCGCGGGCTGAGCGTCGTACACCCGGCCGGCCAAGTCGTAGCGGGAACCATGACAGGGACAGAACAGACCGCCCAGCCAGTTCTCCCCCAGGTCCGCAGGAGCGACTTCCGGACGATAGGAAGGTACGCAGCCAAGATGGGTACAAAGGCCAACAATGACCGCAAACTCCGGCTGAAGTGAGCGATAAATGTTGTCGATGTACTCCGGCTGCTGAGGCGCTTCGGATTGCGGATCTTTCACCACATCGTTGAGCTTCTCGATGTTTTCCAGCATTTCCGGGGTACGGCGGATAATCCAGACCGGCTTACCGCGCCACTCGACCGTAATCTGCTGGCCCGGCTCGATCTTGCTGACATTGACGGTTACCGGTGCGCCCGCCGCTTCCGCCTTGGCACTGGGATTCCAGGATGCCACGAACGGAACGGCCGCACCGACGACGCCAACTCCACCCACCACGGACGTAGCGCCGATCAGGAACCGGCGCCGGCCTTGGCTCACGTCGCCATTACTCATTATGGTTTTCTCCCATCAGGCGATGTCACAGCCCGCCAAACAGCCGGCAATGTGCATCAAAAGGACTTCACAACCCAAAAATATAAGCGCCCAAATGGTAATGAAATTACCAGGGGCTTACAAGTCGGAAAGCCGCTCGCCACGCCCCTTCCCTGCGCCAGATCAAATTGCGGCACAACTCCGGCGCACAAAAAAACCCGGCCAAAACGGACCGGGTTTTTGGGCGATTCTGGCGAACCAGAATTAACGCTTGGAGTACTGCGGACGCTTCCGCGCCTTGCGCAGACCGACCTTCTTACGCTCAACCTCACGGGCGTCGCGAGTCACGTAACCCGCCTTGCGCAGGGCCGGGCGCAGAGTTTCGTCGTAATCCATCAGCGCACGGGTCAGGCCGTGGCGAATTGCACCAGCCTGGCCACTGGTACCACCACCTTTGACGGTGATGTTGATATCGAACCGATCCGTTGCCTCAGCAACCACCAACGGCTGACGAACGATCATGCGCAGAGTCTCACGACCGAAGAAATCATCGATTGAGCGACCATTGATAGTGATGTTACCGCTACCCGGCTTGAGAAAGACCCGAGCCGTAGAGTTCTTGCGGCGACCAGTACCGTAATTTTGTGCTACAGACATATCCGCCTTCCGTTAAATGTCGAGTTCTTTGGGCTGCTGGGCTGCGTGAGGATGCTCAGCGCCCGCATAGACTTTCAGCTTCTTGAACATGGCGCGACCAAGCGGACCCTTCGGAAGCATGCCTTTGACAGACTTCTGGATAATTTGCTCGGGAGCCTTGTCAACCAGCTTGTCGAAGCTGATGGACTTGATTCCACCCGGAAAGCCGGTGTGGCTGTAGTACATCTTTGCTGAGGCCTTCTTGCCGGTCACCTGCACCTGGCTGGCATTGATCACAACGATGTAGTCGCCGGTGTCCACGTGAGGGGTGTACTCAGCCTTATGCTTGCCCCGCAGACGACGGGCGATTTCGGTTGACAGACGACCCAGCGTCTTGCCGGCTGCGTCTACAACGTACCAGTCACGTTTTACAGTTTCTGGTTTCGCACTCAGAGTCTTCATTGATTCCGCCTTGAACGCTTTAATAGAAACGTTAAAAACCACCACCGGCATGCGCTGCATCCGGAGGAGGTCATACCTGTATGTTGTCGGCAACTCCGCCATTCGGGGCTGAGATAACGAAATCGCCTTGAAAAGCCAGGGCGCGAAGTATACTCGAACCCCAGATAAAAACCAACCCTGTGCAAAAGGACTTCGCGTTTTCCCTAAGTCCCGGCGCCGGGCAGCCCGAACAACCTGCGAGTGGTTGTGAGTATAACCTCCGCCAACGCCTCCCGCGGCTCATTACGCAACCCAGCCAGAGCATCGAAGACGCGGGGCAGATGCACCGGTGAGTTGTGGCGTGCAGGCACTCCCTGCGGCGACATATCCGGCGCATCGGTTTCGAGAACCAGGCACTCGGCTGGCAGCCGAGCAATCGCCTGGCGGGTTTTGTGCGCGCGAGGGTAAGTCACCGCGCCCCCGACTCCGATGCAGCACCCTAGGTCGACCAGTTTGCTGGCCTGCTGATAGCTGCCGGAAAAACCATGAATCAGTGTCCGCCCCGACCATTGGAGACGCCGTAGCAAGCCATGCACTTCGTCGTGCGTCCGGACCGAATGAACCACCAACGGCAAGTCGTGCCGCATCGCCAGCCTGGCCTGCGCCTCAAACCACGGCAATTGCGTCGCCAGATCCCCCCGCAGGCGATCCAGACCACACTCGCCAATGCCAACGAAGTACTCAGGACGTTCGGCCAACTCACGCTCCAACACGGCCAAATCCTGCGCCCGATGCTCTTCAACGTACCAAGGGTGTACCCCCAGACAGTACCACAGGCCGGCATGCGCCTGCGCCACCGCACGGACCCTGGGCCAATCCGCCCGCCGCACCCCCGGTATCACCGCCCCGGCAACCCCAAGCTCGCGGGCACGCGCCAGCTCTTCTCCGAGCACACCATCAAAGCGGGCGAAATCCAGATGGCAATGGGCATCGATGAACGCCATGGGCTTCCCTCCCGGAAGCGGATCAGTGCTCCCGTGTCTTGTGGAACTGTACGTCCGGGTACCGTTCCTGCGCCAGGTTCAGATTGACCATGGTCGGCGCGATGTAGGCCAGACGATCACCGCCGTCCAGCGCCAGGTAATCGTTGTTCTTGCGCTCGAACTCCTCCAGAGTACGAGGATCGTCGCAGCTGATCCAGCGCGCGGTAGCGACATTGATCGGCTCGTAGACGGCCTCGACCTTGTATTCGCTCTTCAGCCGGGCAACCACCACATCGAACTGCAGAACGCCCACTGCACCGACAATCAAATCGTTGTTCTTCAGGGGGCGAAACACCTGCACGGCCCCCTCTTCCGACAGCTGAATCAGACCTTTCTGCAACTGCTTCGCTTTCAGCGGATCCTTCAGGCGAATGCGCCGGAACAACTCGGGGGCAAAATTCGGAATGCCGGTGAACTTCATCTCCTCACCCGAACTGAAAGTATCACCAAGCTGGATCGTACCGTGGTTATGCAGACCGATAATGTCGCCGGCGTAGGCCTCCTCCGCATGCTCCCGGTCACCCGCCATGAACGTCAGCGCGTCGGCAAAACGAACGTCTTTTCCGATACGCACATGGCGCGCTTTCATGCCCTGGGTGTATTTGCCCGAGACAATCCGCAGGAAGGCGATTCGATCGCGATGCTGCGGATCCATGTTCGCCTGGATCTTGAACACGAAGCCGGAGAACCCGGGCTCTTCGGGCTCGACCAGACGCAGGTCGGTCTCCCGCGGCCGAGGCGCCGGCGCCCACTCCACGAGGCCGTCAAGCATGTGGTCGACGCCAAAGTTACCCAGAGCGGTACCAAAGAACACCGGCGTCAGTTTGCCCGCCAGAAACGCTGCGTGATCAAATTCATGGGAGGCGCCTTTGACCAGCTCGATCTCGTCCCGCAGATCAGCGGCATAACCCCCAATCACCGCATCCAACTCGGGATTATCCAGGCCCTTGATTACCCGCTTTTCCTGAATGGTATGGCCTTGGCCGGACTGATACAGAATCACTTCATCCCGCAACAGGTGATAAACCCCTTTGAAGCTCTTGCCCATGCCGATCGGCCAGGTGATCGGCGCGCAGGCGATCTTGAGCACGTCCTCCACTTCGTCCATCAGCTCGACGGGATCACGGGTGTCCCGATCCAGCTTATTCATAAAGGTGAGAATGGGCGTGTCCCGCAGGCGCGTTACTTCCATCAACTTGATGGTGCGTTCCTCAACCCCCTTGGCGCTGTCAATCACCATCAGGCAGGAGTCGACGGCCGTCAGCGTTCGGTAGGTATCCTCAGAGAAGTCCTCGTGCCCCGGGGTATCCAGCAGGTTGACCAGTTTGCCGCCGTAGGGAAACTGCATCACCGAGGTGGTCACCGAAATGCCCCGCTCCTTCTCCATTTCCATCCAGTCGGACTTTGCATGCTGGCCGGATTTTTTGCCTTTGACCGTGCCCGCTTTCTGGATGGCCTGTCCGAACAGCAAGACCTTTTCGGTGATGGTCGTTTTACCAGCGTCCGGGTGCGAAATGATGGCAAAGGTGCGGCGCTTGGCCACTTCCTGAGGAAGGTTAGACATAACGTATGGAAACCCGAAAAAGAGGAGTTGAAAAGCCGGCTATTATAAGGGCTAAGCCGGATCGACGCGAACCGCCGGGGCAGGGCCAGGCGTCAGGAACTGAGCCGAAGTGACAGCACCCGCGCATCTTCCCGCCCGACCGGGGCCGGGTAGTAATCCCGACGAAGCCCCACCTCGGAAAATCCCTCACTGGCGTACAACTGCCGGGCCACCGAGTTGCTCTCACGGACTTCGAGAATGACCTGGGCCATGCCCTCCCGGCCGGCCTGGGCGAGCAGGAATCGCAGCAACTGGCGACCGGCACCCCGCCCGCGCACTCCCGGATGCACACACAGATTCAGAAGATGCGCCTCGTCGACAAGGTAAGCCACCACGGCGTAGCCAACCAGTTCGGTGTCCTGACAAAGCGCCCAGAGCCGATAGGTGTCCTTGAAACAGTCCAGGAAGACCGCCTCACTCCACGGATGGGAATACCCCTGACGCTCGATTTCAAGCACCGCAGGCAAATCTTCCCGGGCCAACGGACGCACTGCCAGCGTACCCTGCTGCACCCTCAAGTACCCCTCATCCAGAGACATCACCGGGCCAGAGCCTTAAGATGCTGCCAAAGCTCCCGCTTACGCGCGGGGTCGGCCGCCAGTGCCGCAAGGGTATGGGGGAAGGTTAAGCGAGGCTCGCGCCCAAGACTGGCGGTCAGCCAGCCGGTGCCGGCCTCTTCGGCCTCAGGAACACCCAGCAACACGATGTGCTGGTCGCCCACCGGCTCAAGAACCAGCGGCAAAACCGACTGCAGATCGCGCAACCGGCTACCGACCACCCGCGGGTTATTGAATACCGGCCAACACAGCGGCCCCAGGGTTCTCGCCTTGAACTCACCGAGACTGCGCAGGATGTTTTCGGCCAGCGTTTGCTGCAGTGTAAGGCTGGCCTGACTTGAAAGGTCGGAGACCAACAGCACTTTTTCGCCCAGCCAGAACTGCAAATGACAGCGCAGCACGGCGTCACCACCGACCTGGATCTCCGGCGCATCCGCCTCACTGTCAGCGGGCTCAGGCTCCGCAACCGGTTTTGGTCCGGGGTCAGCCGGCACCGGCCGGGAGGCGGTCTCCGCCATCAACGCCTGGAGGTTACCCAGATTGGACGGTCGGGCATTATCCGAAGAGCCGGCAACGGGCGATCTATCCCTTGGTTCCGCTATGGCAGGGGCGCCTTGGTGGCGACGCTCAGGCACCTCCGGAAAGACAAATTCCGGGCTCGGCGCCGCACCGGGCAGAGGCTTTCGGGCGTACCAGAGGCGGACCCCGGCCACACTCAGGTAAAACTGCCGCTGCGCTTCGTTAGCTATCATAATCCCGTCACCAAGCCGTGCCGATTAGTCACCTCTTCGACCACTCACACATCCGCAACCTGGGGATGTTGGCGAATATCGCCTCGGCTGATCAGGTTGAGCGCTTCGATGTACGCCTTGGCGGAAGCAATGATGATATCGGTGTCTGAGCCGACGCCGTTAACGATCCGGCCGCCGCGCTCCAGGCGTACCGTCACCTCGCCCTGGGCATCGGTTCCGCTGGTAATCGCATTGACCGAGTAGAGCTGGAGGTTGCAACCGGAATCTACCAGCGATTCGATCGCCTTGAAGGTGGCATCCACAGGGCCACTGCCCTCGGCTTCCACGGTATGCTCCGCGCCATCGACGGTCATGGTTACTTTGGCGCGAGGCACGAC
>JBPEXU010000347.1:0-13030 GCA_052031225.1 Marinobacter sp.
CCGCAGCAGGGGGCATCGTTGGCACCCCGGCCCCGGGCGGCTCGGAAATAGCGGTCAAGCTCGGTACCCTGATGGCCTTGCGTGCGCTCGGGCAGGTTGCCCAGGGTTACGCTCATGTCGAGGACCTGATCGTACAGCGAGAAGTCGCCAACCGGCACCAGATCGAGGGATGCCTGATCCTGCCAGTGGCGCTGCCGAAGCGCCCGTGCGCGGGTCTGCAGTTCCGGCTCGCTGAGTTCGCCACGCCAATAGGCTTCGAGGGCAAACTTCAGTTCCCGGCGCTCGCCGATACGGGGAAAGCCGAGGGAATGGGTCGTCACCATGTTGTTCTCTCCTGACGGTGTCAATGGTCGACCCAAGGTACTGGCTTCAAGGCATGAATAAAAATGGTAATATTTCACGCATCTCTGAAATTAATTCATGGATTGTCACGATGATTGACCGGAACCATCTGGAGATTCTGCGCGCGGTCGACCGGCAGGGCTCGCTTACCGCCGCTGCCGAGCAGCTGCATGTCACCCAGTCGGCGCTAAGCCACGCAGTGCGCAAACTCGAGCATCACCTTGGCACCCAGTTGTGGCTGCGGGACGGCCGTCAGTTGCGGTTGACCCAGGCCGGCGACTACCTGCTGGCCCTGGCCAACCGGCTCTTGCCCCAGTTTGAGCACGCCGAGCAGGTTCTTGACCAGTTCGCCCGCGGCCAGCGGGGCAGCCTCCGGATCGGCATGGAGTGTCATCCCTGTTACCGGTGGCTGCTCAAGGTGGTCGGGCCGTTTCTCGAGCACTGGCCGGGCGTGGATGTCGACGTCAAGCAGAAGTTTCAGTTTGGCGGTATTGGCGCCCTGTTCGGGCACGAGATTGACCTGCTGGTCACGCCCGATCCGCTGCATCGCCCGGGGCTGGTGTTTGAGCCGGTATTTGACTACGAGCAGGTCCTGGTGGTGGCGAGCCATCATCCACTGGCGCAAAAGCCCTGGGTGGTGCCGGACGACCTCAGCCGTGAAACCCTGCTTACCTACCCGGTCGCCATTGAACGGCTCGACATTTACAGCCGTTTTCTGCTGCCGGCCCACACCGGCCCGCGCCGGCACAAGACCATCGAAACCACCGACATCATGCTGCAGATGGTGGCCGCCGGACGTGGCGTAACGGCGTTGCCGGGTTGGCTGGTCCGTGAGTACGAGCGGTCGTTACCCATTGTTCCGGTCAGCCTGGGGCAGGAGGGGCTGTCGAAACAGATTTTCCTGGGCGTTCGCGACGCGGATCGTGAGGTCGACTACCTGGCTGCGTTCATAAAGCTGGCACGGGATGTTCGCTGGCAGTAGGCAGTTGCGGTAAACTGCGCCGAAAATTGCACAGGAATGACCATCATGAGCGAAATCCCCGCAGACCTGAAGTACATTGAAACCCACCAATGGGTGCGCGTCTCTGACGACGGCACCGCCACCGTCGGCATTACCGATTTTGCCCAGGAACAGTTGGGCGACGTGGTTTACATCGGTGTGCCGGAGCTGGGTGCGACCGTCAACGGTGGTGAAGAGGCCGGAGTGGCGGAATCGGTGAAATCGGCTTCGGACGTGTTCAGTCCGGTCACCGGGGAGGTCATTGCCATCAACGACAAGCTCGAAGACGAACCGGAGCTGGTGAACGAAGATCCGTACGGGGACGGCTGGATGTTCAAGGTCAGGCTGGCCGACACCGGCGAGCTCGACAGCCTGATGGATGCGGACGCCTATGCTGACCACGTGGCGGCCGAGGGCTGAGTGGACGTAGGTTGATGGAATTTCCCGTACTGTTTCTTCGTAAGGGCGCCGAGCGGCGCCTGCGGGCCGGCCACCTCTGGGTCTACAGCAACGAGGTGGATACCCGGCGGTCACCGCTGACCGCGTTCCAGCCTGGCGATCAG
Source organism: Marinobacter sp. (assembly GCA_052031225.1). Taxonomy (GTDB): domain Bacteria; phylum Pseudomonadota; class Gammaproteobacteria; order Pseudomonadales; family Oleiphilaceae; genus Marinobacter. Next base: position 1,906 of record JBPEXU010000347.1, read on the forward strand.
GCCCAGTTGCGGGCCTCGAACGACAAACCGCTGGGCACCGTGTTTGTGAACCCCCATGCGCTGATCTGCGGCCGCCTGATCAGCCGCGATCCTGCCCAGGGCATGACCCCGCAGCGCCTGACCCAGCGTCTGGAGAGCGCCCTTGCCCTTCGCCAATCGCTGTTCGACAAGCCGTTTTATCGCTGGGTGTTTGGCGATGGCGACGGTCTGTCCGGCCTGGTCATTGACCGCTTTGGCGACACCGTGGTGGTGCAAATTTCCACCGCCGGCATGGAACGGATGAAGGACGCTATCCTTCGTGCGGTCCAGCGCCTGGTTCACCCGGCGGCGGTGATCCTGAAAAACGACGGCAAGATGCGCAAGGTTGAAGGTCTGGACAGCTACGTCGAGTGGGCGCACGGGGCGGAGCGCGACACGCTGGGGGTCGAAGAGAACGGGGTCCGGTTCGAAGTGCCGCTGGCGGCGGGCCAGAAGACCGGCTGGTTTTACGATCACCGGATGAACCGGCAACGTCTGCAGGCCTACGCGCCGGGCAAGCGCGTGCTGGATGTGTTCAGTTACGCCGGGGGCTGGGGCCTGCAGGCGGCCCATGCGGGCGCGAGCCAGGTGACCTGTGTCGATGCCTCGGCAACCGCGATTGAGTCGGTTCGGCACAACGCCAGGCTGAACCGACTTGAGGGTGTCGACACCATCGAGGGCGATGCCTTCGAGGCGCTCAAGGCCCTGGCCGAGGATAAACAAAAGTACGACATCGTGGTGCTGGATCCGCCGGCACTGATTCCCCGGCGCCGGGATCAGAAGGCCGGTGAACAGGCCTACGCCCGGCTGAACCAGCTGGGCTTGCGGCTGCTGGAGCGGGACGGCATTCTGGTGTCGGCCTCGTGCTCCATGCATCTGTCCCAGGCCGCCCTGATCGATATCATCCGCGCCAGCGGCCGCAAGATCGACCGCTTCGTGCAGCTGTTGGAACAGGGGCATCAGGCGCCCGACCATCCGGTGGTTCCGGGCATCCCGGAGACCGACTACATCAAGTCCTGCTTTGTCCGTTCGCTGACCGGTTTTCTCTGACTCAGTCCGGCTCTCTCAAGGAAATGATCGGCCAGCCCGCTTGTCGGGCTGCGTCTTCGAGAGTGGGGTCCGGATCGACGGCAACCGGATGGGCCACCCGTTTCAGCAGCGGCAGGTCGTTGTGCGAATCGCTGTAGAACCAGGCGCCCTCGAGTGTGCCGTTGTGCGCTTCCAGCCAATCGTTGAGTCGCGTGACCTTGCCTTCCTGAAAACTGGGGGTGCCGGCCACTGAGCCGGTGAACCGGCCGTTGACCATCTCCGGCTCGGTGGCGATCAGGTGCTCGACACCGAGCAGCTCGGCAATCGGCTCGGTCACAAAGCGGTTGGTGGCGGTGATGATCATCAGGGTGTGGCCCTGCTGTCGGTGCCGTTGCAGCAGCTCGTCGGCCTTGGGTTGCAGCATCGGGCGAATTTTCTGCGCCAGAAAGCGCTCGCGCCAGTCAAGGAGCTCGTCCATGGGGTGGCTGGCCAGTGGCTGGAGGGCAAAGCTCAGGTAGTGAAAGATGTCCAGCTCGCCGTTCAGGTAGTCCTGATAGAAGCGGTCGTTGGCTTTCCGGTATTCCTCCGCATCCACCAGTCCTTCTTCGACCAGGTATTCGCCCCAGGCATGGTCGCTGTCACCTGCCAGCAGGGTGTTGTCCAGATCAAACAGTGCGAGCGTCAACAGTGCTCCTCCCATGTTGCGGTGCCAAAGGTAGGGGCGGCCAGTCTACCACGACACGCCAGGATCGGCGCGGTTTGCTGATCCCTGGGGATTCTGTAAGAATGAGAGCAACTTGGACATTTTCTGCCGGTCATAATTTGACCGGCGACCGACTTATTTACGAGGACTGTGCCGTGATCGATTCGGACGGTTTCAGACCCAATGTCGGAATCATTCTGGCCAATCACAGGGGCGAGGTTCTCTGGGCGCGGCGAATCGGGCAGGACTCCTGGCAGTTCCCCCAGGGCGGCATCAAGCACAACGAGTCCCCCGAGGAAGCCCTGTACCGCGAACTGGGAGAGGAAATCGGGCTCACCGCCGATGATGTCGACATCATCAGCTGTACCCGAGGTTGGCTGAGGTATCGTCTGCCCCGGCGGATGGTGCGCCATAACTCGCACCCGGTGTGCGTGGGCCAAAAACAGAAATGGTTCCTTCTGAGGATGTTGTCTCCGGACGCGCAGGTGTGCGTGGACGGGACCGATTCACCGGAGTTCGACGGGTGGCAGTGGGTAAGCTACTGGTATCCGTTGGGGCAAGTGGTTTCATTCAAGCGGGAAGTGTATCGCCGTGCTCTGCGTGAGCTTGCACCCAGGTTGTTTCATAACCTGGAGCAGGCGCGCAAGGCCGAGACGCCCCGGCGCTTGAGGGATCCGATAACATGACGGACTGACTCTGCCATGCTCAGCATTCTGCGAAGTCTTGTACAAGAGGTAAACAGCGCCCGGGATCTTCAGGAGGCGCTGGGTATCATTGTCTCGCGGGTGCAGAAGGCGATGGGCACGGAAGTCTGTTCGGTGTACCTGTTGGACCCGGCCACCAATCGCTACATTCTGATGGCGACCGAGGGCCTGTATCAGGATGCCGTCGGCAAGGTCAGCCTGGGCTATTCCGAGGGTCTGGTAGGCCTTGTCGGCTCCCGTGAGGAGCCGATCAACCTCGAAGACGCTCCCTCCCACCCCCGCTACCGCTACTTCCCGGAAACCGGTGAAGAACGTTTCCGGTCCTTCCTGGGGGTTCCCATCATTCACCACCGCCGGGTACTCGGGGTGCTGGTGGTCCAGCAGCGGGAAAGCTCCCGCTGTTTTGACGAAGGCGAAGAAGCCTTCCTGGTGACCGTGTCCGCGCAGCTGGCGGGGGTGATTGCCCACAGCGAAGCAACGGGCGCGATCAGCGGCATTTCCCTGACTGGCGAAGAAACCCAGGACGTCAGTTTTAGCGGTGTGCCTGGGGCGCCGGGCGTGGCAATCGGTACCGGGGTGGTGGTGTATCCGCCGGCGGACCTGGATGCGGTGCCGGAGAAACCGACCGAGGACATCGAGCAGGAGCTGGCGCTGTTTCAGTCGGCGGTGCAGGCTGTCCGGGAAGATATCGAGCGGGTAGCGAAACGACTGGCCAGTCAGCTGCGTCCGGAAGAGCAGGCGTTGTTCGATGTCTACCTGCGCATGCTCGGCGACGAGGCGATGCCCGGCGAGGTGGCCAACCGGATTCGCGAGGGCGTGTGGGCACAGGGCGCCCTCAAGCAGGTGGTTCAGCAGTACATCCGGCACTTCGAGATGATGGACGATCACTACCTGCAGGAGCGGGCGGTGGATGTTCGCGATCTCGGCCGCCGTCTGCTGTCCCACCTTCAGGAGGGTGAGCAGAAAGATCTGGTGTATCCGGAAAAAACGGTGTTGGTCAGCGAGGAACTGACGCCGGCGATGCTTGGCGAAGTGCCGAAGGGCCAGTTGGTCGGGCTGGTATCGGTCAAAGGTTCCAGCAACTCCCATGTCGCCATTCTGGCCCGTGCGATGGGGGTTCCGACCGTCATGGGGCTGGTGGACATTCCGGTCAACCAGCTGGATGGCCGCGAACTGGTGGTGGATGGCTTCGAGGGGCAGATCTTCGCGTCACCGTCCCCCGACTTGCGGGCGTTTTACCAGGCCATCTGCGACGAAGAGGACGAACTGATCCGGGGCCTGGAGGCGTTGCGCGACAAGCCCTGCGAAACCATCGACGGCCACCGTGTGTCGCTGCTGGTGAACACCGGTCTGATGACCGATGTGGTGCGCTCCCTGTCCCACGGCGCGGAGGGCATCGGTCTGTACCGGACTGAAGTGCCGTTCATGATCAAGGACCGATTCCCGTCCGAGCAGGAGCAGCGGGAGTATTACCGGGAACAGCTCGAAGCCTTCGCCCCGAACCCCGTCACCATGCGTACCCTGGACGTCGGGGGTGACAAGGCCCTGGCTTATTTTCCGATCCAGGAGGAGAACCCGTTTCTGGGCTGGCGGGGCATTCGGGTAACGCTGGATCACCCGGAGATCTTCCTGGTGCAGGTGCGTGCCATGCTCAAGGCCAGTGAGGGGCTCAACAACCTGCAGATCATGCTGCCCATGATCAGTAACATCTCCGAGGTTGAGGAATCCCTGCATCTGATTTACCGGGTCTACCACGAGGTGCGGGAAGAGGGCTACGACATCCACATGCCCAAGGTCGGTGTCATGGTGGAGGTCCCGGCGGCGGTCTACCAGATCCGCGAACTGGCCGACCGCGTGGATTTCCTGTCGGTCGGGTCGAACGACCTGACCCAGTATCTGCTGGCGGTGGATCGCAACAACCCCCGGGTGGCCCAGCTTTACCATTCCTATCATCCGGCGGTCCTGCAGGCACTGGTGCGCATCGCGCAGGATGCCCACGCTGTGGGGAAACCGGTGGGTATCTGCGGCGAACTGGCCGGTGACCCGGGCGGCGCGTTGTTGCTGATGGCCATGGGTTACGATTCATTGTCGATGAACGCCGCCAGCCTGCCAAAGGTGAAGTCCGTTATCCGTAGCGTCAGCCGGGAATGGGCGATTCAGTTGCTGGACGACGTGCTGATGCTCGACTCGCCGCATGTGATCAAGAGCTGTGTCGATCTGGCACTGCGTAACGCCGGCTTTGGCCGCTATCTCAGGCCTGCCAAGACCTCATCGGCGGCCCTGGCCGAGCAGGCGGCATCCTGAGACTTCCGGGCCGATGCCGGATTATAGGGTGAGTACTCTAGAATCGGCTGATATGTTGAAAAAATACGGCGGGCCGGTGTGGCGGGTCCGGCAACGTTGTCCGCAAAGGGGCGGGTTATGACGGTCGCAACCGAACTGAAATCGACACCGCGTATCGGTCTGGCGCTGGGAGGCGGGGGCCCCCTGGGCGGTATTTACGAAATTGGCGCACTGCGAGCGCTGGACGAAGCGTTGGAAGGCCTGGACTTCAACGACCTGGATGTCTATGTCGGCGTCAACGCCGGCTCCTTCGTCGCTGCCAACCTCGCGAATCAGATGACCACGGCTCAGCTGTGTCGGATTTTCGTCCGCAACGAGGCGGAAGTGCATCCGTTCCACCCGGAGGTGTTCTACCGCCCGGCGCTGCGGGAGTTTGGCCGTCGGCTGTTGGCGGTGCCAGGGCTTGTCGCCACCGCCATGCAACGCTTTGTGACCAACCCGTACGATCAGAGTCTGCTGGAAGCCCTGACCATTCTGGCCCAGGCCGCGCCGGCGGGGTTGTTCGACAACGAAGGGCTGCACGATTACCTGAAACGCGCCTTCACCATGCTGGGCCGAACCAACGATTTCCGTCTGCTCAAGCGCAGTCTGTATGTGGTGGCGGCGGATGTGGAAAGCACCGACTCCGTGTGTTTCGGTGCGCCCGGATTCGACCACGTGCCCATCTCCAAAGCGATTCAGGCCAGCACCGCCTCCCCGGGCATCTATGTGCCGGTGGACATCGACGGGCGTTACTACGTGGACGGCACGTTGCGCAAGGGCCTGCACGCCTCGGTAGCCTTTGAAGACGGCGCCGATCTGGTGTTTGCGGTCAACCCTCAGGTCCCCATTGACGCCAGCGCGGCGGTCCGGGCCGGCTCGATGAAACCCGGAGAGCTGACCCGCTCGGGCATGCCGAACCTGCTGTCACAGATGTTCCGTACCATGGTCTATTCCCGCATGCAGTCGGGCATCGCCCAGTACGCCAGAGATTATCCGGACAAGGATATCCTGCTGTTCGAGCCGACCCGGGACGACGCCAAACTGTTTTTCTCCAACGTGTTCAGCTTCCAGAGCCGGCGAATGGTGTGCGAGCACGCCTACCAGATGACTCGGCGCGATCTGCTCAGCCGCGCCGATGAACTGGAACCAAAGCTGGCGAAGTATGGCATTCGTCTGCGCCGGGACCGGCTGGAGGATGAGCAGCGCACGATCAGCACCAGCCTTTATGGCGAGATGCTGCCGCTGTATGTTGCCAAAGGTCGGAAAAACCAGGGTGAGAGGAAGCGCCTGGTGGCGGGGCTGGAAAACGTCACCCAACTGTTCTCCAAAGCCCAGTAGAGTGGTTGCCTGAGCCGGTGCGCGGCACGACTCAGGCGTTCACAGCGGTGTCAGAGGATGTAGCGGCTCAGATCCTCGTCTTCTGACAGCTCCCCGAGTTTTTCATCGACGTACGCTGCCGTCACTTCAAAGCTGTCCGTCACCTTATCGCCGGCATCGAACGACAGGCTTTCCAGCAACCGCTCAAGCACCGTGTGCAGGCGTCGGGCGCCAATGTTTTCGGTGCTCTCGTTGACCTTCCAGGCTACTTCGGCAATCCGGTCGATGGCGTCGTCGGAGAACGTCAGCTCGACCCCTTCGGTGGCCATCAGAGCCACGTATTGCTGTACCAGGGAGGCATCCGGTTCGGTCAGGATGCGCTTGAAGTCCTCGGGTGTCAGGGCCTTCAGCTCGACCCGGATCGGCAGTCGGCCCTGCAATTCCGGAATCAGGTCCGAGGGCTTGGACAGATGGAACGCGCCCGATGCAATGAACAGAATGTGGTCGGTTCTGACCGAGCCGTACTTGGTGCTCACGGTGCTGCCCTCGATCAGAGGCAGCAAATCACGCTGAACCCCTTCCCGGGAAACGTCGGAGGACGTGTTTTCAGAGCGCTTGGCCACCTTGTCGATCTCGTCGATGAACACGATGCCGTTCTGCTCGACCGCCTGGATCGCCTTGTGCTTGATTTCCTCTTCGTTGACCAGCTTGGCGGCTTCCTCATCTTTGACCTGCCGCAGCGCATCCGCCACTTTCATCTTCCGGGTTTTGCGCCGGTCGGACGACAGGCTGGAAAACATGCTCTGCAGTTGGCTGGTCATTTCCTCCATGCCCGGCGGTGCCATGATCTCCACGCCGGCGCCCGTGCTGCGCAGGTCGATCTCGATTTCCTTGTCGTCCAGTTCACCTTCCCGCAGCTTCTTGCGGAACAACTGGCGGGTGGATGAGTCGGTATGGGACTGACTGTCTTCGCTGAAATCTCTGGGCGGCGGCAGCAGGGCGTCGAGAATCCGCTCCTCGGCGGCATCCAGTGCCCGGTGCTCGTGCCGCTTCATCTCCTTTTCCCGCAGCATTTTGACCGCCATGTCTGCCAGATCCCGGATGATGGATTCAACGTCGCGTCCGACGTAACCCACCTCGGTAAATTTGGTGGCTTCGACCTTGAGGAAAGGCGCATCCGCCAATTTGGCCAGCCGGCGGGCAATTTCCGTCTTGCCGACGCCGGTCGGCCCGATCATCAGGATGTTCTTGGGCGTCACCTCATCGCGCAGGGTGCTGTCGAGCTGCATGCGGCGCCAGCGATTGCGTAGGGCGATGGCAACCGCCCGTTTGGCTTCTTCCTGGCCCACGATGTGCTTGTTGAGTTCGTGGACGATCTCACGGGGAGTCATTGCAGACATGGTGGCTCCGGATCATTCTTTGGTGGATAGCACTTCCAGAGTGCGATTGTGGTTGGTGTAAATGCAAATATCGGCGGCGATATCGAGCCCTTTCTCCACAATCTCGTGGGCCGAGAGGTCGGTATTTTCCAGCAATGCCCGGGCCGAGGCCTGGGCGAAGGGGCCGCCTGAGCCGATGGCGATCAGGCCTTGTTCGGGTTCGATCACATCGCCATTGCCGGTGATGATCAGAGACGCCGTTTTGTCGGCAACGGCCAGCAGCGCTTCCAGTCTGCGCAAGGCCCGGTCGGTCCGCCAGTCTTTGGCCAGCTCGACCGCCGCCCGGGTCAGGTTGCCCTGGTGTTTCTCAAGCTGAGCTTCGAAGCGCTCGAACAGGGTGAAGGCGTCGGCGGTGCCACCGGCAAAGCCGGCCAGCACCTTGCCATTGTAAAGCCGGCGAACTTTGCGGGCGTTGCCTTTCATTACGGTGTTGCCCAGGGACACCTGGCCATCGCCGCCCATGGCTACTTCGTCGTCGCGGCGGACGGAGAGAATCGTCGTCATGTGGACTCCAATCACCTGAAAAAATGGGTATTCCGGAGTTATGGAGGCGGGGCAGGGGTTTTCAAGGGCCAGGCGGGATTGCTTTCTGTTCATGGCGAACAGAAAGCCGGTTCAACCCTCTTTGGGGATCTTGCGGATCAGTGGCTGGATGTTGAGGGACACCAGCTTGTCGATGGCCGAGTTCATCTGACTGCGTGAGCTGAACGGGCCGACATTGACCCGGTACCAGGTCGAGCCATTGTCCAGATCAATCCGCTGGATGTGGGCCCGCAGTCCCTGAAAGGCGATCTGGGCCCGCTGTCGCTCGGCATCGTCACGGCTGCGGAACGACCCGGATTGCACCAGATAGTCGTACTTTTGCTGGTTCGGTGACGGGCTGTAGGCGTCCACCTTGGGGGGCACCACTTCCGATTCCGGCAGCATTTCGTAGAACCGGAAGCCGGGTTTGGCATCCTCCTGAGCGGTTGTGCTGCCGCTTTTCGGTTGTGCCGTCTGGGCCGGAGCCGGCGCAGGCGTATCGGGGCCTGGGCTGGTTGGCAGAGAGTTCAGATAGACGATGAACCCGATGAAGCCGCCGACCGCGGCCAGCGACAGGATCCACTTGAGCGACAGGCCGCCCTGCTGGCGATGACGGACGCTGGCGGCCTGGCGCGCACGGGCTGCGGGTTTGGCCGGCCGAGCTTTCTTGCTGGTCGCGGTCCTGGCGGGCCGGTCTTTGCGGGCGTAATCTCGGGACATCGTTCGCGGTTACATCTCTTCGGGGGCACTGACACCCAGCAAATCCAGGCCATTGGCGAGCACCTGGCGCACGGCCAGGTACAGGCTGACCCGGGCGTCGCGCAGTTTGGCGTCCTCCACCAACACCTTGTGGGCGTTGTAGTAGGTGTGGAACTGGCCAGCCAGATCCCGGAGATAGTGGGCGACGTGGTGCGGTTCCCGCTGGACCGCGGCGTTGCGTACCAGCTCCGGGAAACGTGCGAGCTGGTTGGCCAGGTCCTTTTCTTCGTCCAGGGTGAGCAGAGACAGCTCACCAGCAACCTCGTTCCGTCCGCGCTCGATGCCCTCGCTGGCCAGCTTGCGCAGGACACTGCAAATCCGGGCATGGGCGTACTGAATATAGTAGACCGGGTTTTCATTGGTCTGGGAGCGCGCCAGATCGATATCGAAGGTCAGCTGCGAGTCGACCCGGCGTGCGGCCAGGAAGAACCGGGTGGCGTCCCGACCCACCTCGTCGATCAGATCTCGGACCGTGACATAGCTTCCCGCCCGCTTGGAAATCTTCACCTCCTGGCCGGAACGGGTGACGGTCACCATCTGGTGCAGCACGTAGTCCGGCCAGCCTTCGGGGATGCCGGCTTTCAGCGCTTGCAGCCCGGCCCGTACCCGGGTGACTGTCGAGTGATGGTCGGCACCCTGTTCATTGATGACGGTCGTGAAGCCGCGCTGCCATTTGTCCAGGTGGTAAGCGACGTCTGGCAGGAAGTAGGTATAGCCACCGTCCTTCTTACGCATGACGCGGTCTTTGTCGTCGCCAAATTCGGTGGTGCGCAGCCACATGGCGCCGTCCTGTTCGTAGGTGTAGCCGTTTTCGCTCAGGCGCTTGACGGTGGCTTCGACCTTGCCGTCTGCATACAGGGAGGACTCGAGGAAATAAACATCAAAATGAACACCAAAGGCTTTCAGATCGAGATCCTGCTCGCGTCGCAGGTAAGCAACCGCGAACTCCCGAATCGCGTCCAGATCGTCCGGATCGCCCTTGCCGGTGACCTCGCGATCGTCGGCGATCACGGTTTCCTGGGCCTGGTAGGCGCGAGCGACATCAAGGATGTAATCGCCCCGGTAGCCGTCGGCGGGCCAGCTGTCGTCTTCCGGCGTCAGCCCTTTGGCGCGAGCCTGTACCGAGAGCGCGAGGTTGTTGATCTGAGCGCCGGCGTCGTTGTAGTAAAACTCCCGGGTCACGTCATAGCCGTTGGCTTCCAGCAGTCGACACAGGCAGTCGCCAATGGCGGCGCCACGGCCGTGCCCGACGTGCAGGGGGCCGGTTGGGTTGGCGGAGACAAACTCCACTTGGACCTTTGCGCCGTTGCCGTCGTTGTTGCGACCAAACTGTTCGCCTTCGTCCAGGATGGTGTTGACGATCCCGAAGGCGCTGGCCGTGCTCATGAAAAAGTTGATAAAGCCCGGGCCGGCAATCTCCACTTTGTCGACGGCGGCGCTTTCCGGCAGCCGCGCCACCAGTTGCTCCGCCAGCTTACGTGGCGGGCAGCCGGCGGCCTTGGCCGCAACCAGAGCAATGTTGCAGGCGTAATCGCCGTGGGATTTGTCCTTGGTGTTGCCCACCTGCGGCGTGAACGTCTGGTCGGCCGGTAGAATTCCTTCGGACTGCAAGGATGACAGGGCGGACTGGAGAAGCTCGGAAACGGTCTCTTTCATGCTGTCGGATGACTCGGTTGGCTCGAGAATGGGTATCAGGGCAGGGCGCCCGCTGCAAAAAGAAGGCGGCTATTATCGCGGAAAGGAGGGGTATTCTCAAATGAAGATGGGGGCCGTAGCCCCCACCTTGGTCACTTCAAGAGTCAATGTCAGTTGGGATTGCCGCAGCTGCTGGAGGTGCCGTATAGGCTTGATATGCCGCCAGGAGGCGTCGACTCTATGTTGTTCAGGTCTGACGCTGCACACGAGAGTGTAAACTCTGAGCTTCGTGTGCTTTCCGAGCCGGCTACTTCAACCGTTGCGGTGAGCCTGAAATCAACCCAGGAGCAGTTACTTTGCGGGTAGTTCAGTGCAAATTCAGCCACACCGTTTTCGTCTGTCGTGACGTTGACGGGAGAAAAGGTTGCGTCATTTGACGGGTCTAGATCGCCGTCACTGTTAAAGTCTTCGCCAGGATCCAGCAAGCCATCCCCATTGGCATCTTCGGACGGACAGGTCGCAACGCGGTTGGGGGCCCATTGATCCGGCTCGCCATCGCCGTCTACGTCAACCTGGATGTAAAATCCTTTGCCGTAAGAGGTAGGCAGCAGCTTCAGCTCTACATTGGTGTTGGCAACTGGGGCGCCGTTCACGTCGGTGACGATTGCCACCCA
>JBPEXU010000348.1:0-4554 GCA_052031225.1 Marinobacter sp.
CCCGATACGGCGATCAGTTGCTGAGCAGGGCCGAGAGGTTGGCCCGGGCGGCGTCGTTCAGCCAGCTGGACCAGGCGTCCGGATACTGGCTCAGGAAGTACACCGCGGCTTCCTCGGCGGAGGCATTGTTTTCCGCCTTCCAGGCCAGCACGGCGCTCATGGTGTCGGTTTTGAACGTCATCTTACCCAGCATCTGTGCGACCTCGGGTTCCCGCTCGGCAAAATCGGCGGTGTAGGACGTCAGCACCGGCGCGGCCGGGAAGTCGGACACCTGCGGGTTCGGATTGTCCGCATTCTGGTTGGCCTCGTGGGCCGCCTGATCGTATTCGCCCAGGTCAACCCGGGTCATGTCGAAGCGACCCAGTGGCACGGTCGGACCCCAGTAATAGCCGAACCAGGGCTCACCGTCCTGAACCGCGGCGGCCATGGACGAGGCCAGAGTCTCGCCGGAGCCGTGATTGAAGACTTCAATGCCGGCGCCTTCCAGATCCAGTGCCCGCACCAGGTTGTCGTTCACGATTCGGCAGCCCCAGCCGTCCGGGCAGTTGTTGAACCGACCACCCACCAGCTCCGGGTTGGCCATGATGCCGTCGATGGTCTTCAGCTCGGGATGCTGCTCCGCCAGGTAGGTCGGAATCCACCAGCCCTCAACACCGCCGGGGTCCAGTACCTTGCCGGCGCGCACCACCTTGCCCTCAGCCTCCAGCCGCTTGTAGACCTCGCCGGTGGAGTTCAGCCACAGCTCGGTCACAATGTCCGGCTCGCCATTCTCGGCGACGGAAGTAACGGCCGGGACGGTGTCCGACGGCACCACCGACACGCTGCAGCCGTAGCCCTGTTCCATGATGAATTTGGCGACGTTGGTCACCACCGAGGCAGACGCCCAGTTCATTTCGGTGATGGACACCTCGCCGCAGTCGTTCGCCTGTGCAAGTCCGGGTAGGGCGGCCGCGCACAGCAGGGCGGCGCAGGTAAACTTTTTCATGTTCACTTCTCCTCTTGGGTTGGTGATGCTGCAAAAGTTCTTTCGGTGTACGGGGTTGCGACCGTGCCAGATCAGGGCGAGCGACGCTTGGTAAAGCAAATAGTAGCGTATCTGAACGTTTAGCCCCGAAAAACATTGACCTCTAAGGATAAGGAAAATGAACTAGGGTTCAAGATTTGCCGCGCAAAACCTGTCGCTGAAGCCGTCGGGTTTCGCTGTCAATCGGTTGTAGCACGACGCTGCTAATCTCGGCCGGAACGGACTTTCTCGAGGCGGCCATGACCGAGTTACGAACACTGACCCCACACCGGGCCATCCCGGAGCAACAGAGCCGGCGCGACCAGCGGCAGCGCCAACGGCTGAGAACCTTTCTGCCGGAACTGGTGCAGCTGGAGCGTTTGTTGGCGGACGCGCCCGAAACGGTTTCGGTGCAGGTGGTGCGCCAGGTTGAGGTGCAGGAGCTGACGCTGCCGGTGTACCGGGTGGATCTGGGCAGCGAGCGGGCCGATGCGCCGGCGCTGGTGCTGGTCGGCGGGGTCCATGGTCTGGAGCGGATCGGGTCGCAGGTGGTGATGGCCTGGCTTAGCTCGCTGCTGAGCCGGATGGCCTGGGACGGCGCGCTGGCGGCGCTGCTGACCCAGGTGCGCGTCACCCTGCTGCCGATCGTGAACCCGGGCGGAATGTACCTGAACCAGCGCAGCAACCCGAACGGCGTCGATCTCATGCGCAACGCCCCCATCACCGCCCAGGACCGCAGCGCCTTTCTGCTCGGCGGGCAGCGCCTGTCGCCGCGCCTGCCCTGGTACACCGGCGATCCGGAGCAGGGCATGGAACCGGAAAACCAGGCCCTGGAACAGGTGATCCTGAGCCTGCTGCCCGGCCGGCCGTTCAGCGTGGCACTGGACTGCCACAGCGGTTTTGGCTGGCAGGATCAGATTTGGTTTCCCTACGCCTACCGGCGCCGGCCGATGCGCCGTATCGCCTCGGTGATGGCGTTGAAACTGCTATGGGAGCAGGCTTACCCGAACCACGACTACCGGTTTGAACCCCAGTCGCGCCACTACCTGACCCACGGCGATCTCTGGGACTACTTTTACAAGCGGATCAATCGCGACTGTGCCGGCGTGTTCCTGCCACTGACACTGGAAATGGGCTCCTGGCGCTGGGTGCGCAAACGCCCGCGCCAGCTGTTCCGTCTGGACGGTCTGTTCAACCCGCTGGTGCCACACCGGCACCAGCGGGTGTTGCGCTCGCACCTGACCTGGATCGATTTTCTGCTGCACGCCGCCGCCAGCCACGAAAACTGGTTGCCGACCGGAGAGCAAGAGTCCATGCTCAGGGAAGCGGCGATCATGCACTGGTACCGGGACAACTCATAGCATGCACTGGATTCTGTTGCGCGGTCTGACGCGGGAACAGGGACACTGGGGGGATTTCCTGCCGGCGCTGGTAGCGGCGTTTCCGGATCACCAGTTCCATCCGGTGGATCTGCCGGGCACCGGTGTCCACTTCCGGGAAGACAGCCCGACCACCATCGCCGGCATCCGCCGGCAGGTGGTACGGTCGATCGATCACATTCCCAAGCCGTACAGCGTGCTGGCGATGTCGATGGGGGCGATGGTGGCTCTGGACTGGGCCCAGCACGCCAGCCAGGGCGAAATCCAGCACCTGGTGCTGATCAACGTCAGCTCCGGCTTCAGCCCGCCCTGGCGCCGCATGCGTCCGGGCGCCTGGCCCCGGGTTCTGCGCCTGCTGGCCCGGCGCGAGCTGTTTGAGCGCGAGCGCGACCTTCTCAACCTGACCTCAAACCGGCCGGTGCCGCTGGCGCTGGCCAAGCAGTGGTATCGCATTCAGCGCCAGCGCCCGGTCAGTGTCCGTAATGCCGTGCGCCAGTTGAGCGCCGCCGCCCGTTTTCGTCCCGGTCCCGATCGGCCCGTGCCGGACGCCCTGCTGCTGGCCAGCCGGGCGGACCGGATCGTGCACTGGCGATGCAGCGCCGAACTGGAGCGGCGCTGGCAGTGGACGCTGGCACTGCACCCGGACGCCGGTCACGATCTGGCGCTGGACGATCCGGAATGGCTGATCGGTCGGATTCGCGACTGGTTGCCGGGCCATTGATGGTTGCTTGACGCAACTTCTTTTTCAGGCCAGTCTCTCGCTGTGTGCAACCGATCCTTCCGACCGATACGGAGCTGATAACAATGAAAATCTACGAAACCAGCAGCGCCCCCAACCCGCGCCGCGTGCGCATGTTTCTGGCCGAGAAAGGGCTGCTGGACAAGGTCGAATTTGTTCAGGTGGATATCGAGAACGGCGAGAACCTGACCCCGGAATACGCCGCCCGAAACCCGATGAAGAAAGTCCCGGTGCTGGAGCTGGACGACGGTACCTGTGTGGCGGAGACCATGGCGATTTGTCGCTATTTCGAAGAAAGCTATCCGGACGCGCCGACCCTGCTGGGCGATACCCCGCTGGAAAAGGCGCAGATCGAGCAGTGGCTGCGCTGGATCGAGTTTTACTTCATGATGCCCACCGGTATGTGTTTCCAGCACACCACCGGCTATTTCAAAGACCGGATGAACCCGATCAAGGAGTGGGGCGAGGAATGTGGCAAAGGCGTCGAGAAGTTCATGCACTTTCTGAACAAGCACCTGGAAGGCAAAGACTATCTCTGCGCCGACCGGTTCACCGCCGCCGACATCAACGCCTTTACCACGGTGGCCTTTGCCCGGGTGGTGAAAATCCGTATCCAGCCGGAGCAAAGCCATTTGCAAGCCTGGTTTGACCGAATCAAGGCGAGGCCATCGGCCTCGGTGTAACCGACAGGATCTATGTGTGACTGAACAGAACGACCGACTGACCTGTGCCCTGGCGGCGATTGACGCCGCCAACCGGCAAGACCCGAATCGGGAAACCGTGGACGGTGAGAGCCTGCCCCGGGAATACGCCTACAGCCTGCACATGACCCGCTGGCTGCACGCGCTGGAACCGGCTCCGTCCGAGCGGATGCAGATTGCCTGCCGGGCCCAGCACATCGAACGCTGGACCCTGCCGCGCAGCGACTTTGGCGAAGGGCGCAAAGCCTATTACCAGTGGCGTCAGGCCTGTGGCCGGATGCACGGTCGGCGTGCCGCCGACATCATGGCGCAGTGTGGTTACCCAGACGACGACTGCCGCCGGGTCGAGACCATCCTGACCAAGCGTGAGCTGAGGCAGGACCCGGAGACCCAATTGCTGGAGGACGTTGCCTGCCTGGTGTTTCTGGAGCGCTATTTTGCCTCGTTTTATGAGCAAAAGGCCGACTACGACAAAGAGAAATGGCTGCGCATCGTGCGCCGGACCTGGGCCAAGATGTCGCCCCGAGGCCACGAGGCGGCACTCAAGCTGGCGGAAAAACTGCCGCCGCATCTGGTGGCGTTGTTGCAGGAGGCGTTGGCGGATGCCGGGCAATGAGCCGGTTTTACGTTTTTTGTGCTGCTTCGGCCAGCGGGGTTGCCCGGTCAAAATACGCTGTGAATACGTCCCTGTACGCTCGGCTCCGCCATCCATGGCTCCGCACGATTTTGACT
>JBPEXU010000349.1:0-4632 GCA_052031225.1 Marinobacter sp.
GCCTGTGGCGCCAGGGAGAGGTCGTGATGACCGGCACAGGCGCAGCGGACTAGTACCGCGCCTCCTCTATTGCAGCGTTCGCCGATTGCCACCGCGGTATTGCGGCGCGATGTGGTCCTGAATCTGGGCCTTGAACCGGCCGATCAGCGCGCTGTTGTCCTTGTCCCAGGGGTGGTAGCCGGGCTTGAAGTACGCCAGCCAGGCCGGGATCAGGCGGGAGAAGGTGCCGTTGACGCCCCACATCCGCCAGAGTCCTTCCGTGGCGTCCCGGACGGTAAAGTGCTGGCGGTCCCGCAGTAGCATGCGGCCGGTAAACCAGCTGGCGACAAGGCCCAGAGCCACGGTGCTGAACAATTGGTAAAACGCCCGCTCGGCGTAGGTGCCGCCGGCCTGACGGAACACATCGTAGGCCACCGCTTTGTGCTCGGTTTCCTCAATGGCGTGCCAGACCCAGAGCGGACGCATCGATTCGTGCATGTCCTCGCGGACATCGTCCCGTTCCAGCAGCATATCCGCCATCATCGCGGTGATGTGTTCCAGAGCACAGGTGATGGCCAGCTGGTGCCGTTTGGGCAGTTTCCGGGCAATGTTCAGGATGACCTTCAGATCCCGCTCCATGTCCGCCACCGGCATGCCCTGATCGCGGACGTGCTGGTTCATGGCGATGTGTTCCAGTGAGTGCATCGCTTCCTGGCCGATAAAGCCGCGGATTTCCTCTTTCAGTTTGGGATCGTCGATCCGGTCGCGAAACGCCCGTACCGAATCGACGAAGAACTGCTCGCCTTCGGGAAACAGCACCGACAGGGCGTTCATGGTGTGACTGATCAGAACATTGTTGGCCAGCCAGTAGCGGGGCACGTCGGCTCCGAATTCGAAGCCCATGCGCTGTGGTTTGATGGCGACGTGGTCCGGTGTCTGGGACGTTGGCGTCGGTGTTTTGTTGGCGGTGATCCTCTGCATGTTCTACTCCTCTGCGATGAACGCTCAGGCGGATGTCCTGATCTCAGTGTGCGGGAGTCCATATCGGCGAGGAATGCGAAAACGGGACGGCCACCGTTCAGGTTGGGACAGCCGCATCGGCCATTGGCTCCGCTGACGGGCGATTCGGGGCCGGTCGCCCCACTGTCGGGGCCGGCGCCATCTGCTAGAGTCGGAACAGGTATCAACAGGAAATGCGGTATGGCAATGACAATCCCGGACAACGAACGGCAGCGGCTCGGGTTTTTCCTGGTCCCGGGCGTGTATCTGCGGGTTCTGGCCGAGACCGTGCGCCGCCTGGGGCATAACGACCGGTTGCTGTACGAGGGCCTGGATTTCACCGCCAGCGATCTGCAGACCAACGACAGCCGGGTCTTTGTCACCGACGCCACCGTCATGGCCCAGCGGGCTGTCGCGCTGGCGGGCCACCAGGGGCTGAGTTTTGCCCTGGCCCGGGAACTGCGGGTCACCATTCACGGTACGCTCGGCTTCGCCGCCCTGACCAGCCCGACCTTCGAGGGCGCACTCGATTCCGTGCGCCGGTATTTGCAGCTGCGGGCGCCGTTTTTGACCATTACTCAGTCGGTCGCCGGCGATCGGGTACTGGTGCAGTTGCGCTCTGAGTTCGACGTGCCAGATCTGCACGCGTTTTTGGCCGAGACGGTGAGCGCGACTCTGATCCTGCTCACCGAACAGCTGCTTGATCGCGACGACGCCCGGGCCCGGGGCTTAGCGCTGGCAGACGGCAAGCTGCCCGGCGTATCGGTCCACCTCAGTACGCCCGAGCCCGATTACTACCCGAGATTCGCCGACCAGCTGCCGGTTCGCTTCGCCTATGGCCAGCCCGAGGAAATGCTGATTTTCCCGACGTCGCTGCTGGCCGTGCGCATGCGCCTGGCCGATGCCGAGGCCTCCGACATGGCCCGTCAGCAGTGCGAGTTCGAACTCCAGAAAGCGCTGCGGGAGCAGGGGGACCTGGCCCTGGCGGTGCGGAACATGCTGCGCCAGACCCCGGGCCCGCTGCCATCCCTGGAGGAGATGGCGGAGCGCTTTTGTGTCTCGTCCCGGACCCTGAAACGGCGCCTGGCCGAGCGTGACACCCATTACCGCGAGCTGGTCGAGTCGGTATTGAAGGACCGGGCCATCCAGCTGCTGCGCTACACCAACCAGTCGGTCAGCGAGATCGCCTACCAGCTGGGCTACGCCGACCTGTCCAATTTCAGCCGCGCGTTCCGAAAATGGACCGGCAAATCCGCCAGTGAATTTCGCGAGGATGGCCCCGACCCGGCGCCAGAGGTTGGCCCGTGAGCCTTAACCCCTTGTGAAGTGACGAGTTACCGCCATATACCCTGTTAGAGCTCAGGCATCGCCGGGCCCATGGTATGCGATAGGCCAGCCCGAAAACGACCGATAAGGATGACACACTGCCCATGAACGACAGACCGGACACCCACAGCAAACTCTTCGGCTACCTGCTCTGGATTTTTGGCTTCCTCGGCTCCCACCGCTTCTACTATGGCAAGCCCGTGACCGGGACTATCTGGTTCTTTACCCTGGGGCTGTTTTTCATCGGCTGGATCATCGACCTGTTCCTGATCCCGGCCATGGACCGGGAGGCGGACCTGCGCTTCCGGGACGGCGACATCAGCTACAACGTGTCCTGGCTGCTGCTGACCTTTCTGGGGGTGTTTGGCGTCCACCGCATGTACATGGGCAAGTGGATCACCGGGGTGATTTACCTGCTCACCGGTGGTCTGTTCCTGATCGGTATCCTGTACGATTTCTGGACCCTGAACGATCAGATCTCGATCCGCAACTCTGAGCAGCGCAGCGCCTGACCGGGCTCGTCAGCCGCCGGTTTCCAGGCCGGCGGCGTGCTCCAGATCCGCCAACGCCTCGTCCAGATAGTCCAGCATGCGCTGGAGACTGGGCAGGGTGCGGCGGCAGCCAATCAACCCGAACTCCACCTGATCGTTGTAGCTGGTCAGCGTCATGTTGAGGGCCATCCGGTCCATCGCAATCGACACCGGATACAGGCCTTCCATCCGGGCCCCGTTCCAGTACACCGTTTCCGACGGCCCGCGCACATTGGAAATCACCACGTTAAAGGTCTGCCAGCCCGGCGCCAGACCGGTCAGCAGGTGAAACGCGGCCGGCGCCAGGGTGAGTGCGGTGTAGTTGATGATCTCCTCCGGCGACATGTGGGCGTAGCGATCCTTGGCCTCCTGCATACCCTGATGGATGTTCATCAGCCGGATGGCCGGGTCCGGCTCGTGAGTGTGCAGATTGGCCAGAATCACACCGACCTGATTGCCGCCGGCGCTGTGGTCCCGTCGCAACGATACCGGCACCATGGCCACCAGCGGCTGGTCGGGCAGCGCGTCCAGACTGGTCAGATAGGCGCGCAGGGCCGAGGCGCACATCGCCGTCACCACGTCGTTCACCGTCGCGCCAAAGGCGTGCCCCACCGCCCGGATGCGCTGCAGACTGTAGGACTGAGCGGAAAACCGTCGTGACCCGGTAATCTTCTGGTTCAGAATGCACCGGGGCGCGTGAAACAGCGCGTGGTAGGCCGGGTCCCTGCGAGCCTCGTTGATTGTCTTCAGCAGCGCCCGCGCCACCGCCGGTACCGTGCCGAGTTGCCGGCCGGAGGCGCCCAACAGCTGCCCGAGGCTGCGCCACAGGGAACCGCCGTCGCGACCGCCCTCATGCCGGTCCGGCCGCGGCATCGCCCAGACCGGCGGCAGATCGCGCTCGGCCGGGTCGGCGGACAAGGTCCGGGTCACCATGCGCATGGCCGAGACCCCATCCACCAGGGCATGGTGCACCTTGGTGTACAGCGCAAATTGTCGCTCGCCCAGCCCCTCGATCAGATGGACCTCCCACATGGGCCGCTCCCGATCCATTAGGTGCGAGTGCTCAACCGACACAAACGCCAGCAACTCCCGGATGCGCCCCGGGGTCGGTAGCGCCTCGAAGCGGAAATGGTGTTCCAGATCCAGATGCTCGTCCGCCACCCACACCGGCTGCCCGAACCGGTAACTCAGCCGCTGATTGAATGGCGCCGTGACCTGGGTCTGCGCCCGCAGCCGCTCGGCCACCTGGGCGACGTAATCGTCCGGCGCGTCGTCGGGAAAGGAAAACAACTGCAGGCCACCCACGTGCATGGGTTGCTGGCGCTTTTCCAGCCACAGGAACAGCTGATCGGTGGGGCTCAGGGGTGTCACGGGCAGATCCTTGTTGTTGTCTTTGTTGGGATCATACTTTGCGCCGATGCGGGTTGCATGATCTACTCAGGCCGGCTGCCGTAGGTGGCCTAATTCTTTACTCAACAGAGTCAGAAGTCGTCAACTCTGTTTTCTTTTATCGGCCATCCATAGCTGTTGACCAGAAAACTAGAAACACGACTAACACACCGATCACGAAGAAGACCAATCGGAAGAACGAATGTTCACTCGCTTTGAGAGTTGAAGCAGTCGTTGGAATCGGCATATCTCGACCGAAAACAAAAGGCGAAATGAACCAGTAAGTTGTAGGCAAAATAATCAGGAGACCAATAAAGGTCTCCTCATCAAACAGCGTTCCACCGTATCCCTCAAAGATCAGATAGGTGACGGACAAAAGGAATGGCAAAGCGGCCTGCTGAATGGCTAT